>JAQGKJ010000145.1 GCA_028290165.1 Bradyrhizobium sp.
CAGGGAATCTAAACCTTGTTGGCCTCGCGGCCTTTGAAGCCGGCCTTCAAAGGTCGCGATGGCTTCGTTCTCGGCCATGCGCCTGTTAACGGGCGGGCTCTGGATGTTTCGTCTCGGCGCCTTTGACATCCGGATAGAATTGCGGCGCCTCGCGCCGATCGAATCGCCCGTAGTCGCGCACGACGCGAACCTTGCGGTGCCGGAGTTTTTCGATGCCGGCAATTTTTTGAGGTGACCATGCCTTGCCGGCGTTCGCATCTTTCCAGGCCACCAGCAGCGCCAACTTTCCGGCATTGTAGATGCTGGCGTACACATCGTGTTCGGCGATGCCGTGGCTCAGATCGAGACCAAGGTGAGCGGGCAGCAGATCGGGCTGCGCCGCGAGGGATGCGCCCTTCTCTGGCGTGATCTCGGTAAGGGTCACAATTTTTGCGTTACCGACCTCAGTCTCATCAAAACGCCGTTCGAGAATTGGCGCTTCCTTGGGTGGGGCCGTATCGGCGGTAACATCACCGACCCGCAGGTGATAATCGGCAAAGATCTCGACCCTGCCCTTCCCCTGAACGACGTGATGTTCGCCCTCGGTGCGCCATCGAACCACGGATTTCTCGTCGCGCCAGGTTGAATGCGACAAAACCCATCCTGGCTTGAGCTTGCTTTCGAAGCGCTCATTGTCCACGAAACCGTCGATCCTCTCCAGGATCGGCTTCAGGTGTTTGGCAAGATCGAGATACTCGTCCTTGCGGCCCTCATTCGGGAGAACTTCAAAGATCACGGAAAACATCAGCCTCTCCTTTTCACTGTTTCAGGCCGGGACCGGCGAGGCATCGCCGCTCTGCAGGAAATTGACGCTTTCCTGCCAAAGCGCGGAGCGCATCGCTTCGAGATGCATCAAGTGGGTTCCGCGGCCGATTTTGATGTCGCGCTTCACCGGCGATTGAGTGAATGCGTTGAACAGCCACCTCGCGTCATCGTCCAACATCAGTCCATCCCACTCGCCGCGTATGATGGCAACCGGCGATCGGACAAGCGCCGGATCGTAGGCAAGCTGGCCGTGCCATGCCTTGATGATCTCGCTGAAGGGACCGAGCGGGGTCTTGACGCCCGCCGGATCACGCGAGCGGCTCTGCGGATCGCTGTCGAGATAGCGCTGACTCCATTCCTCGAAGTGAACCCGCGACAGAACCGGTGGCTCATGCGCAGGAACGTCCTCGACAAATCTAGTCCATTGATCTTCCGTCGTCACGATGCGCCACGCCGGAAATGAAGCCGCCGTCTCGTAACGTCGAGGCCCGCGGCGTCCGATTGGCGCAAACAGAACCAAGCGATCGATCAACGCGGAATGCTTGCCGGCAAACAGGCTCGCAGGCATTGAACCCCATGAATGAGAAATCAGCGATAACTTCTCGAGGTTCTGGTGGCCCAGGATAAATCGAACGGCGGCTTCCAGCTGCCTGCCGGCATCCTCCGCAACGCACAAAGCGGGGTTGTCGGATGGAGGCTGATCCATTTCCGGATAGCGGTCCGAATGACCAAAGCCATAGAAACCCAGTCCCCAGACGTCGAAGCCCGCTTCGCCCAAAGCATCGCGCCACGATTTCCCATCAAAGCGATGCGCGATCGAAAGTGCGGACGGAAACGTCGCGCCGTGCACGTAGAGAACCGCGCGACGCGGCTGAAACCGGGATTTCTCTGCAGCCAGGAATCGCAGGAACAGCGACAATCCCTGACGCGGACCGGGAACGCGAAAAAGCTGCTCGCGGGGATCGAGTTGGGGCGCAGCAGAAAAATCCATCGTTGAACCATCCATGGCGAAACATCCAGTTGAGGCTCGGTGATCAGCACGCGCAATCAACTCGTAGCAATACGATCTGTTTCCCTTCATTGGTTCGATGCTGGTCGAAGTAATTTTATTGCGGTGAACGCGACGGGTCTCGGTTGCGCGATGCAAGAGACCCGGCCGCAACGCCGGAATAGAGCAAACGTTGTCGGACCGCGCGCTCACCTGGCTGTGGCTTCGAATGTCTTGTGGTCCCTAGCTCACTGCTGATTTTCCCAGAACGACAACAGGCCCTTCGACGCCGAGCCGCCGATCACGAAGGGGATGCAGACCGCGACTTGGCCGAGTGCCGCCGCCGAGACGCAGCCGAGCGCGACCGCGCCGACGCCGACCTGGCCCCAGAAATCGAGGTTGCGCCTCGAATCCGAGCCCTTGGCCTTGAGCTCTTCGACGGCGGCAAGCGCATCCTTGCGGACCGCGCCGAGCTGCACGGTGTCCGCGGCTTCGAGCACCTCGCCGAGCGGCACCTTGATCGCGTCCGGCTGGCTTACCAGTTCGCTGCGAAGAAATTCGCGCAATCCGGCGTCGCGCACCGCGTAGCTCGCCAGGGTGTAGCGCGCCATGCTGCCGACCGTCAGCTTGTCGATGGTGTCGCGGCTTTTGCTCCAGGGCAGCATCTGCATGATGCGCACGATCGGGACATGCGAGCCGGTCGCGAAGTAATATCCCCACAACGTATCCAGGAGGTCCTGATTGCTGGCGAAGGTCATCGCCATGCGCACCTTCTTGTCGTCCTTGGCAAAGGGATTTTTGGTGAAAACGCCGCGCAGCTTGTCGAGCATGCCGGGCTTTGTGTCTTCCAGCGGGATGCTGGTCAGGGTCGGCAGGCTCCCGGAAAGGTAACTGTCGATCATCACCTTTCGTCCCGGCATCTTTGGCGCGACCTTGCGCAGCAAATTCCGCCAGTCGGGCAGCCCCGAATAGGCGATGGCGCGGATGATCACCCATTCGTCTTCCGGCTGCACGGGGAAGAAACTGTTGACGAGCTGTTCGGCCTTTGCGGGGTTCGATCCGATCGCGCCCGCGATGAAGCCGAGATAGATGCCGGAATTTTCCGGCTCCTTGAAGCTCTGCGCGTGAAACATCACGCGCACGGCGGCGGGAACGTGAGCGTAGTCGGGCTTGGCCCGATAGTTGTAGATCCATTGCTGTACGACGCTGAGCGAGGTGCGCGGATCGATCTCCGGCGTGGCCGCGGCATGCGCGGGCTGGATCAGCAAGAGGGTAGCGGCGAGGAAAACTGCGTAGCGCATGTGATGCTCCCAGGAAGCACGCTCGCACCTGCGATGCGTCGCAAACCGCAAACGTTTCCGGCTTCTCTGCTACGAAGCATTTGAAGCGGCTATACGACGATTCTGGGAATCGCGCGGTTCGGCGCGGCGTCGAAATTATGGCAAACCGTTAACGCGTAAGCCCGCAACTGACCTTATCCCAGACATTCTTTCGCCCCTCGGGGGCAATTCGATCGGACCCGTCAAGTGGGAGACAGGCGGGACGATGACCGATCATAGCGCGCCGGGCAGGCAATGCCGCCGGTCGATCGCAGCGGGATTGCTGCTGGTAGCCGCGCTCGGATTTTGCTCTGCGCAGGCCGCCGCGGCCGGTGCCGAGGCCATCGAGGTCCAGGGCAACCGCCGTATCGACGCCGAGACGGTGCGCTCGTATTTCCATCCGGCGCCCGACGGGCGATTCGACGAAGCCGCGCGCGATGCGGCGCTGAAAGCGCTGCTGGCGACCGGTCTGTTCAACAATGTGACGATCCAGCGCGCCGGAGATCGATTGGTCGTGCATCTGACCGAGGCCCCGGTGCTCGACCGCGTCGCGTTCGAAGGCAACAAGAAGATCAAAGACAAGGACCTTGAATCCGTCGTCGAATCCAAGCCGCGCGGCACGCTGCAGCGCGCCGTGGTGCAATCCGATGTCGGCCGCATCATGGAAGCCTACCGCCACGCCGGGCGCGACGATGTCCGCGTGGTGCCGCAAATCATCGATCGCGGCAACGATCGCGCCGACCT
>JAQGKJ010000153.1 GCA_028290165.1 Bradyrhizobium sp.
AGGTATACGGGCTCGATCCCGACGGCCCCGTCCTCAAGTCGGACGCCACCCACGATACCTCGAGAGGAATCACCTAGAACTGCCCGGTCGATGGCGGCGGCCGGTTGCCGGTGGAATTGTCCGGACTGCCGATCTACGATCGGACGCGGAATTTCGTCGGCTACCGGGGTTTTGGGGTTTGCCGCGACCTCGACGGCCTGGCGCGGCTTGCCGCGTTGCGCCGATATGAATTGTTCAGCGGTCCGCCGGCGCCCGCGAGCCTCTCGGCGGACATCATTCAGGCAGAACCTGGCAAATACCCGCCCGCCGCGGATCTGCCCGCAGAGCCCAGTGTTGCATCCGCAAGTCCGCCTGAAATGCTTAGACCCATTGCCGTTGAGAATTCACGACAAACCGATTTGGAAACATCCGTGGAAACGCCCAACGAAACGCTCAAGAACGTCCTGCCGTTTCGCCCCATCGGCGACCAGAAATCGCCTGTCCTGACGTCGGTGGAAAACAGCGCCTTCAACGAGCTTGCCCGGCAATTGGCGGCGCGGCTCGAAAGGGAAAGCGGTCCTGTTGCCGCGGCGTCCACGCCACCTGACACGCCCGATTCTGTCGTCGAGCCGCCTGCCGTGCCGGAAACCCCTGAAGTCAGCGAACAGCCCGAATGGCTGGCGCAGCCCGAGCCGCCCGCGCGCGGCGAAACCCGCCGCGACAGGACGCTGCTCGACCTGCTCCCGGTCGGTGTCCTCATCTACCGGCTTGACCGGCTGCTCTATGCCAACCCCGCGTTTCTAGAGCGGATCGGCTACCCGAGCCTGCATGCGCTGGAGGAAGCCGGCGGCCTCGACGCGCTGTATGTCGAGCCCGGCGTCTCGACCGCGAGCAGCACATCGGACACCGGCACGCCGGTGACGATTTCCGCAGGCCACGGTTCGTCGGAGCAGGCGCCGTCGGGGACCGACGCGCGGCTCTACACGATTTCATGGGACGACGATTCCGCGCTCGCGCTGATCTGTTCGACCGCCCAGGCGCAAAGCGCGGCAAGCGCCACGGCGATCGCGGAAACAATCCCTGCGCCGGAGCCCTCCGCCGTTGGCCACGCCAATGCCGAGGAACTTGGCGCCATCCTCGATACCACCGCCGAGGGCATCGTGATGTTCGATGCCGAGGGCAACCTCAATTCGTGCAACCGCAGCGCGGAAGCGCTGTTCGGCTATGACGGCAGCGAGCTGGTGCAGCGCACTCTCGCAGACCTGTTCGCGCCCGAGAGCCAGCGCATGGTCAGGGATTATCTGGAGAACATCAAGGGCTCCGGCGTCGCCAGCCTGCTCGAGCCGGGCCGCGACGTGCTCGGCCGGGTGCGCGAGGGCGGCCTCATTCCGCTGTCGATGACGATGGGGCGAACCCGCCCCGTTGGACCGAATTTCTTCGCGGTGTTTCGCGATCTCTCGCAGGTCAGGAAAAGCGAAGGCGAATTGCGGGAGGCCCGCCGGCTGGCCGATCGCGCCGCAAACGCCAAGGCCGACATGCTGGCACGGATCAGCCACGAGATCCGAACGCCGCTCAACGCCATCATCGGGTTCTCCGAGGTGATGATCGGCGAACGGTTCGGGGCGCTCGGCAACGAGCGCTACATCGAATACATGAAGGACATCCGCGCCTCCGGCGAGCGCGTGATCGCCATCATCAACGACCTGCTCGATCTCTCCCGGATCGAGACCGGCAAGCTCGACCTCGCCTTCGCCAACCAGAACCTCAACGACCTCGTCGAGAGTTGCGTCGCGGTGATGCAGCCGCAGGCCAATCGCGAGCGCATCATCATCCGCACCTCGCTGGCACACGCGCTGCCGCCGGTGGTCGCCGATAGCAGCGCATTGCGCCAGATCACGCTCAACCTGATCGGCAATTCGATTCATCTCGCCAATCCCGGCGGCCAGGTCATCGTCTCCACCGCGCTGTCGGATTTCGGGGAGGTGGTGTTAAGGGTCCGCGATACCGGCCACGGGCTCAACGACAACGAAGTCGCCGCCGCCATGGAGCCGTTCCGCACGCAGCCGCCGTCGGATCAGGCTCATGACGGTTCCGGCGTCAGCCTCTCGCTGACCAAGGCGCTGGTCGAGGCCAACCGCGCGCGATTCCACATCAAGACGGGTGCGCGTTCCGGCACCCTGATCGAAGTGGTGTTTTCGCACGCGATGGCGAGAGTGTGATTTCCTTCCTCCCTTCTCCGCAAGGAGAGAGGGAAGAATCCCGTTCTACACCCGCCTAAAAATGCTGAATTGAAAACGCTGCACGGAATGCCATGGCGTGGCGTGCTGATGGTTTTGTGACTCAACGAACGCAAAACCCTCGCCGAGCGTTTGCGCCAGGCTTGGGGCATCGTAACGCATCACCGGCAGGCCGCTGCACCGCTCGGGGCCATCCAGCGCGAAGGTCGCGATGATGGCATGGCCGCCAGGTTTGAGCGCCTGCCGCAGCCGTGACAGATAGGCCGCCCGATTGCGCGACTCGGTGAGAAAGTGAAACGCGGCGCGGTCGTGCCAGATGTCAAAGGATTGCGGCGGCTCCCACGTCGTCACGTCGCTTGCGAACCATTGAACACGATCTGCGCTCCTGCCGAGCCGGGCCCTGGCTGTCGCCAGCGCCACCTCCGACAGATCGAGTACGGCGATCGAACGAAACCCGCGTTCGATCAGCGCGTCGACCAGACGCGAGGCGCCGCCGCCAATATCAATGATCGCCGAGGCCGGATTTGCTCCCGCGCGGACGATCAGCTCCAGCGAGGGAGCCGGGTTCTCCTGAAACCAGCTCAGCTCGTTCTCGGCCTTACTGGTGTAGATTTTTTGCCAGTGATCGTGGCGGCTTTCGGAGTTCATCGGTTACCTCAACCGGCGCCGGCGTCGGCGTCAAGACGACATGTGTTGGTGCGAGCGCCCCATGGCGGGTGGTTTATTCATCATGCGCAGCATTGCAAGGCCGCTCGTATTGAAGGAACGCCAAACCAGCACGGCTGCTAGAATGAGAAAGGCGATGTTGAGCCAGGTCGTGTAATTCCATGTGATGGCGGCCTCGATCACGCGCGCATTGCGCTGTGCCGGGACCAGACCGAGCGCAGCGAA
>JAQGKJ010000192.1 GCA_028290165.1 Bradyrhizobium sp.
TTGCCAAGCTCGTACTGCATTTTCAGGCGACTGCTTATTTCCTCCCGCGCAGTGATGTCCTCATGGGTGGCCATTCCGCCGCCGCCCGGCATCGCATAAACCGTATAGGCGATGATCCGGCCGTCGGCGAATTCATTGAGGGCCGTGCCCGGAACAACGGCGTTTTCAACGCGCTCCCGGACGTACTCCTCGGGCTTTGTGCGCACCTTGAGTCCCAGATTCAGGCGGTGCCGGATAAGTTCGCCGAGGTGAGTGCCGGGCGTCACCTGTTCCGATGAGAGTCCATAAATCTCCATGTACCGCGCGTTGCAGAACAGGAGTTCGCGCTTCTCGTCGAAGATGATCAATCCGAGCGACAAGTTGTTGATTGCTTCCGCGAGAAGCCGGGCCGGGTAAGCCGGCTCCGGATCGATGGCGCGCTCGATCGAATCCATCATTTGGCGTTCCTCTGCCGCAGCACATTGCGTTTACGGCGCTCCGACAATGAGGAGCCGCGCATTAGAAGCCAAAGCTGGTGAACTGCCTGTTTGAGATGCCCATATTTCCGGCAAGTTCCTTCGAATTCGCTCAACAAAGGGTTAATATTTTCCGTCGCGGGGATCTGCGGGCAGCGAATGACAGCGCAGGGTTATGCGTCTACCCCGCATCCACCAAAATCGCCCGGATGTCGTTGACGTTGGTGAGCGTGGGCCCTGTCTGCAGCAGATCGCCGGTCGCGGCGAAGAATGCCGTGGCGTTGTTGCTGTCGAGAAAAGCCTGGGGATCGAGAGCGAGCGATTTCATCTTCGCAAATGTCGTCTGGTCGATGATCGCGCCGGCAGGGTCGCTGGCGCTGCCTGCACCGCCGTCGGCGCCGTCGGTATCGCCGGCCAGGGCCGAAATGCCTGATGTGTCCTTGAAGAGGCCGGCGAGCGCCAGCGCATATTCCTGGTTGGGACCGCCGCGGCCGTTGCCGCGCACGGTGACCGTGAGTTCGCCGCCCGACAGGATCGCAACACGCTGGCCCTCGGCGCGCGCCTTGAGCGCAAGGCGGGCGTGATCGGCCGCGACATCGCGCGCCTCGCCTTCGAGGTCGGCGCCGAGATCGATGATTTCGTAGCCGGCGGCCCGTGCCTCGCCGATCGCGGCGTCGAGCGAAGCCCGCGGCCGCGCGATCAGTTCGAATCGCGCGCGCGCAAAAGCGCCATCGCCCGGCTTGCAGCTCTCGTTTTTGGCGTCGTCGAGCGCGCGGCGGATGGTGTCTTCGACCGCCAGGTTGTATTTCGCGACGATGGCCCGCGCGTCCGCCAGCGTAGTCGGATCGGGGACCGTCGGTCCCGACGCGATCGCGGAGGGGTCGTCGTGCGGAACGTCCGATATCGCCAGCGTCACGATCTCGGCGCGCTGCCCTGCGCGCGCGAGCCGGCCGCCCTTGATCCGCGACAGGTGCTTGCGAACGGTGTTGATCTCGCCGATCGGCGCGCCCGAGCGCAACAGCGCCCGGGTCAGCAACTGCTTCTGCGCGAACGACACGCCTTCGGCCGGCGCGATCCAGTTCGCCGAGCCGCCGCCCGACAGCAACACCAGCAGGAGGTCGTCGGCGCCGGCGCCCTCGGCCAGCCGCAGACTTTCCTCCGCGCCCGCCAATCCGGCTTCGTCCGGCACGGGATGGCCGGCCTCGATCACCTTGATCCGCCGCGTCGGCACGCCATGGCCGTGGCGGGTGGTCGCTACCCCCAGGAGAAGCGATGGCGCGAGGCCGAGCCGGTCGAGATAGTGCCGCTCGGCTGCCGCGGCCATCGCGGCCGCGCCCTTGCCGGCGGCAAGGCAGATCACCCGGCCCTTCGGCGGCGGGCGCAGATGCGCTGACAGGACGACGTCGGGATGCGCGGCGGCAACCGCGGCGTCAAAGATCGCGCGCAGGAGAGGGCGTCTGTCGGTCATCGTTTCACGGGATTTGGCTTCACGGGATTAGAGATGAAAACATGGGACGCCGGTTATCCATCCGATTGCGGCAAAAGAAAACCCCCGCAGCACACTGCGGGGGGTCGAATTGGAGCGTGGCCAGATGCTGCGCGGCGCGCCGCTGTTCCCCGAAACTCAGCCGCCGACGTCGCCCGAGACGATGTCGCCGAACAGATCCCACTTCTCGCCCTTGAACTTCATCAGCTGAAGCTGGCTGATCGGCGCGAAATCGGTCGGTGAGGTGTTGATCATGATGCCCGGCAGCAGGACTTCGGTACGGAAATCCTTCAGGTTGGCCGCCTGCTTCATGATGTTTTCGCGGGTAAGGTCGTCGCCGCACTGCTTGAGCACCTGGACCAGGGTCTGGGAGACGCCGTAGCCGACCACCACCGAGCCGTCGAGCTTGTTGCCCTCCGGAAAGTCCTTGGCGAGGAAGTCGAGGAACTGCTTCATCCCGGCGTCATTGTCCCACTGCGGATCGGAAACATCCTTCAGATAGGCGGCGGAAATGATGCCTTGCGAATTCTCAAAGCCCGCCGGTTTGATCACGCTGCCGACCGACGCCGAGACGTTGTTGAGGATGTGAAGTGGCTTCCAGTCGAGTTCCGCGACCTTCTTGATCGCCTGTGCGGCGAATTTGGGCGTCGCGATATTGACGAACACGTCGGCGCCGGTCGCTTTCAGCTTGACGATATGGTTGTCGACGGTGGGTTCCGTGGTCTCGAAGCTTTCCTCGACGATGATCATCGAGGCGGCCTTGGCGCCGAGGCCGTCCTTTAGGCCCTTGAGGTAGTCCTTGCCGTAATCGTCGTTCTGATAAAGCACGGCGATCTTGGCGTCGGGTTTCTCCTTCAGGAGATACTTGGCGTAAATCCGGGACTCGCTCTGGTAGTTCGGCTGCCAGCCCATGGTCCAGGGAAAGTCCTTGGGATCGTTCCACTTGGTGGCGCCGGTGGCGACGAACAGCTGCGGCACCTTCTTCGAGTTCATGTATTTGTGGATCGCGGAATTCGACGGCGTTCCCAGCGAATTGAAGACGAAGAGCACCTCGTCGCTCTCCACCAGCTTGCGCGCCTGCTCCACCGCCTTCGGCGGGCTATAGCCGTCGTCATAGCTGATGAAATTGATCTTGCGGCCGTTGATGCCGCCGGCGTCGTTGATCTTCTTGAAGTAAGCGGCTTCGGTCTTGCCGATCACGCCGTAGGCGGAGGCGGGGCCGCTGTAGGGCATGATGTTGCCGATCTTGATTTCGGTGTCGGTGGCGCCGGTGTCGTATTTTTTTTGAGCGAGCGCGCCGCTGCTCGACGCAGCGAGCACAATGAACGCAGCGGATGCAATGGCTACTCTGCTGGTGGCAACAGGCATTTCCGGATCTCCCTTGGTTGAGATGTTCGTGCAGCGCCATCTCTTTTGTTGATTGAAAGCTTCTTGTAGCGCCGGGCGAATTGAATACCATTTGGCGGCGGCCATCAAGAAAAAGCCCCTGCGACAAGGCTGCGGGGGCTGCTCCTTTAGTAGTCATTCCGGCCCGGTTAAGGCCTCAGGTCAGGGCCTCGGCCGCGTCTCGGCTGCGGCCCCGATTGAATACCGTTCCTCAGACACCCATCAAGAAAAAGTCCCCCGCGACGGTGTCGCGGGGGCTCTATTTAGTCGAACAGTTTCAGGCCACGGACCTGTGAACACGCGCCTCAGTTCGAGAGGTCGCCGCTGATGATGTCGCCGAACAGGTCCCACTTCTCGCCCTTGAACCGCATCATCTGAAGCTGTTCGATCGGCGCGAAGTCGGTGGCGGAGGTGTTGATCTTGATGCCGGGCAGCAGGGTGTCGGGCGTAAAATCCTTCAGGCTTGCCGCCTGCTTCATGACGTTTTCGCGGGTCAGGTCGTCGCCGCACATCTGAAGCACCTTCACCATGGTCTGCGCCGCGCCGTAGCCGTACACGACGGAGCCGTCGAGCCTGTTGCCTTCGGGATAATACTTCTCGAGAAAGGCATAGAATTTCTTCATGCCGGGATCGTTGTCCCACTGCGAGTCGGCACCGTCCTTGGCATAGGCGGCCGAGAGAATGCCTTGCGAATTCTCAAAGCCGGCCGGCTTGATCACGCCGCCGACGGAAGCCGAGACGTTGGAGACGATATGCAGCGGCTTCCATTCGATCTCGGCGAGCTTCTTGATCGCCTGTGCAGCGAATTTCGGGGTGGTGATGCTGATGAAGACGTCGGCGCCGGTCGATTTGAGCTTGACGATGTGGTTATCGATCGTCGGCTCCGTGGTCTCGTAGCTTTCTTCCGCCGTGATCATCGATGCCTTGGCGCCGAGCCCGTCTTTTAAGCCCTTGAGGTAGTCCTTGCCGAAATCATCGTTCTGATAGAGCACGGCGATCTTGGCGTCCGGCTTCTCCTTCATCAGGTATTTGGCGTAAATATGCGCCTCGCTCTGGTAACTCGGCTGCCAGCCCATGGTCCACGGAAAATTCTTCGGATCGTTCCATTTGGTGGCGCCGGTGGCGACGAACAACTGCGGCACCTTCTTGGCGTTCAGGTATTTCTGGATCGCCGAGTTCGACGGCGTGCCGAGCGGATTGAAGACCAGCAGCACCTCGTCGCTCTCCACCAGCTTGCGCGCCTGCTCGACCGCCTTCGGCGGGCTGTAACCGTCATCGTAGGTGATAAAATTGATCTTGCGGCCGTTGATGCCGCCCTCGGCGTTGATCTTCTTGAAGTAGGCCTCTTCGGTCTTGCCGATCACGCCGTAGGCGGAGGCCGGACCACTATAGGGCATGATGTTGCCGATCTTGATTTCGCTATCGGTCACACCGGTGTCGTACTTCTTCTGGGCGAGTGCGCCGCCGGAAGTGGCAGCGAAAGCAATGATCGCCGTCGAGAACGCGGCGATACGTAGTTCTTGTTTAGAAAGCAATTGTCTCTCCTCTGTTTTATTGACCTGGCCTGCAGGATGGGTTGAGCACTTGCGAAACCCATCGCACGGTTTCGGTTTTGGTTTGATGGTTACGGTTTTTAGTTCTTCTTGAGCTTGCCGATGAGTTGCTGGGCAACGATGGCGACCTGCCTTGCGCCGTGCGGCACCAGGAAGATGACGAGGAACAGCAGGACGCCGAATACGGCGCCGGAGAGGCCCTTTGAAATTCCCTCCGCGATGTTCGGCACGAAGATGATGAAGGCCGAACCCACGATCGATCCGGGCAGCCATCCGACGCCACCGACGACCATGCCGAGAAACAGCGAGATCGCGAGCGTGACGGTGTAGCCGTCGGGCGCCACGAACTGCACGGCGATCGCCCCCAGGCCGCCGGCGACGCCGGTGATACCGGCCGAGACCCCGAACGCCAGCGTCTTGTACAGCGCGACGTCAATGCCCATCGCGGACGCCGCGATCTCGTTGTCGCGGATCGCCATGAAAGCGCGTCCCGAGCGCGACTTCAGCAGGTTGACGGAGAAGATATAGATGGCGATCGTGACGACGAGGGTGAAATAATACAGCCACATGTCCTGCGACATCGGCAGGCCGAACGGGGCGTCGGGCTTGGTCACCACCAAGCCTTGCACGCCGCCGGTCCAGTGCTCGAAATAGCCGAGTTTTAACAGCTGCGGCATGGCCGTTGCCAACGCAAACGTCGCCAGCGCCAGATAGACGCCGGAGAGGCGCAGCGCCGGCTGGCCGAACAGGAATCCGAACCCGAAGCAGATGACGCCAGCGATCGGCAGCGTCAGCGCATAGTTCATGCCGACGTGTTCCATCAGGATTGCCGAGGTATAGGCGCCGACCGCGTAGAACGCGCTTTGCCCTAACGAAAACTGGCCGCTGCCGCCGGTCAGGATGTTCAGCGCCAGCACCGCAAGCGCATAGATCAGCAGCATCGTCAGCTGGAAGATGATGAAATTCTTCACGAACAAGGGGGCTGCGATCAGCAGTGCCAGCATCACCAGCGAGGATCCGTTGCCGAGCGTCATCGCCCGCTTGGGAACGGCCTCGACGGCGGGGGCTTCGGTGACGACTTCCTGAATGGCGCTCATGATCAAACTCGCTTCACGATGGGCCGGCCGAACAGGCCGGCGGGTTTGACAACCAGGACGGTGATGATCAGCGCGAGCGCGATCGGCAGTTTCAGTTCATTGCCGACCCCCGGGATGTAGGTGCCGGCGAGATTTTCGAAGATGCCGACCAAAAAGCCGCCGATCACGGCGCCGAACGGGCTGGTCAGGCCGCCAAGCACGGCGGCGGCAAACCCGTAGATCAAGACGCCGCCCATCATGTTCGGTTCCAGGAATACCACAGGAGCGATCAGCATGCCGGCGATCGAGCCGATCGCCGCCGCCATGCCCCAGCCGAGCGCGATCATCCAGGAGGTGTTGATGCCGACCAGGCGGGCCGATTCAGGCAGCGAGGCGGCCGCGCGCATCGCAAGCCCCATCCGCGTGAACTGAAAGAAGAAATACAGCGCGATCAGCAGCAACACCGTGACGCCGATCATGCCGGCCTGATGGGTGGAGATCAGCTGGCTGCCGAGAAACGGCGACGACCCGAACGGCGTCGGATATTGCTTGATCGTAAAATCCCAGATCAGGCCGGCGACGCTGTTGATGATCGCAAACAACGCGATGAAGCCGGCGACGTTGGTCAGGATCGGCGCTTTCGCCAGCGGCTTGAACAACAGCCGCTCGATCAGGATGCCGCCGGCGAACGAGAGGGCCAGCGTGAGAATGAAGGCTCCCCAGTAGGGCACGCCCCATTGCATCAGCTGCCAGGAGATGAAGGTCGAGAACATCGCCATTTC
>JAQGKJ010000226.1 GCA_028290165.1 Bradyrhizobium sp.
AGCTGCATGATGGTCATCGGCCTGCCGTTGGCCGGCAGCCGGAACAGATGGCTGATGACTTCCGCCATGGTGTCGCCGCCGACATTGGCGTTGTCGAACATGAAGGCATAACGCGGATCGTTGCGTACGGTCTCGATGCGCGAAATCAGCTTGTGATAGATGATGCGCGACGAGCGGTTCTCGAGTTTTCCCATGCGTTCGTCGATCAGCGAGATCAGATCGACCAGGCGATAGGGAACCGGCGTATCGACGGTGTAGCCGACCGCCTTGGGATCGATGCGCTTCAACCCGACGCGATCGGCGTTCTGGTACTGCGTATAGATTCCCTTCGCCACCGGGATGACTTCGGCGAGAATGTCGAGCTCTTCAGGGACGCCGGGCCGGCCGGCAAACAAGACGTCGACGATTTCCTCGAAATTGAACAGCCAGAACGGCAGCTTCAGATTGCGCGGGTTGAGCACCAGCGAACGGTCGCCGAAGCAGCGGCCGTACTCGTTGTGGACGTCGAGCAGGAAGATCCGCAAATTCGGGCGCGACTTGAGAATCTCGTTCAGCAGCAACGATACGCCGCTCGATTTGCCGACGCCGGTAGAGCCGAGCACCGCGAAATGCTTGGAGAGCATCTCCTCGACATCGACATAGGCGATGACGGAGCGATCCTGCTGCAGGGTGCCGACACTGATCTGATCCGACCCGCTCGGCGCATAGACCGTGCGCAGTTCCTGATTGGTGATCAGGTCGACGGCATCGCCAATGGTCGGATAATTGGTGACGCCGCGCTGGAACTTGGGGCGCTCCGGCCCGCCGAGGATTTCGCCGAGCAGATCGACCCCTGCGGTGGCGATATAATTGTCGGAGGACGGAAGTTCCTCGCAGGACACATCCGTGATCATGGCGACAATGGTGGAACTCGTGCAGCGGATGCTCACAAACCGGCCGACGGTCGCCCGCACTTCCGAGACGGCCAGCTGGCTCGCCGGCAGAAGTCCTACCCGGGCGAGGGATCCGCGCACCGAAATCACGCGTCCGAAGGATGTCACAGTGGTTGAGCCTGGCATGTCATAAATTTTTGGGTCAGGCCTCACTATGGCGGCGGTGGCTGGAGAAACTGTTAAACCGGGACAGGTCCTGTTGCGTCAAATCTGCGACATCTTGGTCGGAACCTGCGCTTCGCCCGCACGCCTGGGCCGGCCGTGATCGCGGGATTCGCTGTGGAATCGAGGCTTTCTAACACCATGCGGTGGCGCCGTACCGCGGCCTTCTTAAGACCTGGTTTACCAACCCCTGAGGACGGCTGATCGCAAGTGTCCTTCTGGAAACGTCCGGCGGCGCGTGCGGCTGCTGCCAACGGTCCGGAGGTAATGCTATAGTGGTAGCATATGCAGGCTTTTCATTGAGGGATGTGCCGATGGCGGTGACGTTGAGTTCGCGCAACGAGCGTTTCAAAAAGGGCAAGGCGCTGCGCCGCAAGACGCCGAGGGAGGCACACGCCGAGCTGAAAGGATCGATGTCGCGCGACCCCGTTGCCATCCTCGCGGAAAGCGATCCGGAGCGGATGCCTGAATTGGTCCCGGAACGCTACAAGCGCATGATGGCCAATCCCTTCGCGTTCCTTCGCGGGGCTGCGGCCGTCATGGCGACGGATCTTGCCCATCAACCCATGGTCGGCCTTGACGTGCAGGCCGGCGGCGACAGCCACCTGATGAACTTCGGCGCCTTCGTCACGCCCGAGGACAACATCCTGTTCGACGTCAACGATTTCGACGAAACACTGCCCGGCGTCGATTTTACGGTCGACCTCAAGCGGCTCGCCGCCAGCGTCGCGGTCGCCGCATTGAACGCAGAATATTCAAAGAAGCAGGCGAGAATCCTGGCCGCGGAAACCGTGAAGGCCTATCGCTGGCATATGGGCGCTTTGGCCAAGCTGTCGCCGCTCGAGGTTTGGCACAGCCGCATCGATCTCGAACGAGAACTCGGTACCATCGGAAACAGCAGTTTGCGCCGCAAGCTGGCAGATGTGATCGCCAGGGCGCGCGGCGTGGGACTGGAGAAGGACGACAACTTCCCCCATCTCGTCAGCGGCGAGGATCCGAGGATCGTCGACAAGCCGCCGACGATTTTTCATCTGGATCCCAAGGCGGACGCTCAGCACAGGCTCAGCGCCGAGCGCGTGTTCGCCGCTTACCTGAAGAATCTCAGTCCGGATCGACGGACGCTGCTCGGCCGCTTCGCCACGAAGGATATCGCCTTCAAGGTCGTCGGCGTCGGATCGGTCGGGACCTTCTGTTGTGTCGCCCTGTTCATGAGCGGCGACAACGAGCCGCTGTTCCTTCAAGTCAAACAGGCGATGCATTCGGTGCTTGAGCGGCTGGGCGGCAAGCTCGGCTACAAGGGACATCAGGGCCGCCGTGTCGTGGAAGGCCAGCAGACGATGCAGGCAGCCAGCGACATCTTCCTCGGATATACCCAGGACGATGACACCGGCCGCCAGTTCTACGTCAGAACCCTGAAGAACCGCAGGCTGGGCAAGGTCAGCGAGATCAGCGAGGTCGAGGCGCTTTCGGACTATGCCCAACTCTGCGGTCGCACGCTCGCACGTGCCCATGCGCGGTCTGGGGAGCCGGCGGCAATGGCGGGGTACATGGGCAAGAGCGAAGCCCTCGACGACGCGATCGCATCCTTCGCCATGGCCTACGCGCAGCAGACCGCGGTCGATTACGCGGCGTTGGTCAAGGCGAAGGGGATGAACACGGCGGCCAAATCGACCGCGAAGAAAGCAAAGGCCGCGTGATCGCGTTCGGCCCGTCGGACCGGAAGGTCCGGCACAATTGACACAAACTCTATCAAGGCTAGGCTGTACCCAATTCGCGGAAACAACTTCCCCCTCGCCGGGAAATCTGTTTCCCGGGGAAAAAAAGAAACAGGGCAGGGGTGGAACGCGATGAACCGCGGCATCGAGTTTTGAGCGCGCCAGCGCGGCTGTCCGCGCTCGCACCCTTCCGCATCAGGAACTATCGTTTCCAGTGGCCTGCCGATCTGCTCACCTCGTCGGCTTTCGAGATGGAGACGCTCATTCTCGGCTGGTATGTGCTGGTCGAGACCGGTTCCGTGCTGCTGCTCACTTTGTTTGCGTCGCTGACTTACACCGGCACGCTGATCGCGCCGATGTTCGGCGTGGTCGGCGACCGCATCGGGCACCGCGATCTGCTCGCCATGATGCGCGCGATCTATACAGTGCTCGCCGCCACGCTGATGGCGCTGGCGCTGACCGGCTATCTGACGCCACTCTATGTCATGATCATCGTGGCGATCATGGGCCTGGTCCGGCCGTCGGATCTCGGCGTGCGTGGCGCGCTGGTCGCCAACATCATGCCGCACGATCAACTGATCGGCGCGATCAGCATTTCCAGGACCACGATGGACACCGCGCGCATCGCAGGCGCGCTCAGCGGCGCCGGATTGTTCGCCAGCATCGGCATGGGACCGGCCTATGTGGCGATCGTCGGCCTTTATGTCGCGAGCATGCTGCTGACCCTCTGCGTGGTGGCGCCGCCGAAACCTCATCCGATCGATGAAGCGGCTGACAGCGCGCTGCGGCGCTCGCCGATCCGCGACCTCAGGGAAGGCATGGCCTATGTCTGGACCACGCCACGGATGCGCGCGGCGATCTGGATCGCGGTCCTCGCCAACCTCACTGCCTATCCGCTGTCCAACGGATTGCTGCCCTCCGTGGCGCGGGAGATCTACGGCTCCAACCAGACCGGGCTCGGCTATCTCTCGGCCAGTTTCGCGGTCGGCTCGCTGGTCGGCTCGATCGCCCTCAGTTTGATCGGTGGCATCAGGGTCGCGCGGCTGATGATCGGTGCCACGGTGATGTGGTACGCGGCTCTCTTGGTGTTTGCGCAAATGCAGACGGTGCCGGCCGCGATCGGCTGCCTGGTGCTGGCGGGCTTTTCGCAGAGCCTCACCATGATCTCGATCGCGGTGATCCTGATGCGGACCGCGAGCGAACACTTTCGTGGCCGGGTGATGGGCGTGCGGATGCTCGCGATCTATAGCCTGCCGCTTGGCCTGCTGGCGGCCGGCAGCCTGATCGAGGAGATCGGATTTGCCGCGACCGGAACGCTTTGTGCGGTTGTGGGCCTCGCAATGATGCTTGCCGTCGTGCTGCGCTGGCGCGCGGATTTGTGGCACGTGCACGCGCCCGCCAATGCCAGATAGGCTAACGTCAGAAAAGGCGAACCGTCGGGACGGACTTTTCAGGCATCAGTACTGCCGCCCACAGGTGTTGTTGACTAGACCTTATCTCTTGTACGATAGTACAAATCATGGTCCGCAAGTCCGCCAGCAAGAAAGCCGCAACCCGCAAGCCGAATCTGCGGGAGGCGATCCTGTGTGCCGCGGAGGAATTGTTCTCGATCAACGGTTTTAACGCGGTCTCGGTGCGGGACATCGCGCAAGCCGCCGGCGCAAATCCCGGCAGCGTGACCTATCATTTCAAGACAAAAGACGGCCTGCTTCTGGAAATCTACCGTCGTCACTGCGGGCCGATGAACCGCCGGCGTTCCGAGTTGCTGGCTGCCGCCAGGCGGGTTCGTGATTTGCAGGACAGGCTCGAGGCGATCGTTCGCGCCTATGTGCTGCCCGCATTCTCCTCAGGCAGCGATCTTGCGGGCGGCGGAGCGCGTTTCACGCGGCTCCGCGCGGTCATGTCGGCCGAGGGAAACGAAGTCGCACGCCGGATCATCGCGCAGACCTTCGACGATACCAGTCATGCCTTCATCGATGCAATCCACGAAAGCCTGCCGCATCTCCCGCGTACTGAAATCGTCTGGCGCAGCCACTTCCTGCTTGGAGCGCTTTACTACACGCTGGTGACGCCTGAACGCGTTTCTCGGCTGTCGCGTGGCAGCGCCGACGGCGCCGATGCGGGAAATGCCATCGAGCAGCTGGTGCGGGCGACGGTCGCTTCACTCCAGGCGCCCGCGCTTGATGAGGCCGCGCCGCCACGCCGGCGATCCGCAGTGCCGGCCAAGAACTAACGAACGCCGGCCAGAGGGCGTCGATCGAATTCGCAAAAAGAGGGAATATCATGCCAAAAACAGCTTTGGTGGTCTCAGCCCACCCCGGCGATTTTGTCTGGCGCGCGGGCGGCGCCATCGCGCTGCACGCCAGGAAGGGTTATCGCGTCAAAATCGTGTGCCTGGCGCTCGGCGAGCGCGGCGAATCGCAATTCGCCTGGAAGCAGCCGGGGATGACGCTCGAGAAGGTCAAGGCTGGGCGCCGCGACGAGGCGGAGCGGGCCGCGGCGGCGCTCGGCGCCGAGATCGAATTCTTTGATGCCGGCGATTATCCGCTGCACCTTACGAGTGCGCATATGGATCGGTTGATCGACATTTATCGCGAGCTAAATCCGAGTTTTGTGCTGACGCATTCGCTGGAGGATCCCTATAATGTCGATCATCCCGCAGCCGCGGCCTATGCGCAGGAGGCGCGCATCGTGGCGCAGGCGATGGGCCACAAACCGCAGGCCGACTACAGCTACAGCGCGCCGCCCGTCTTCCTATTCGAGCCGCATCAGCCGGAAATGTGCAATTTCAAGCCGCAGGTCATCCTCAACATCGACGAGGTCTGGGATATCAAACGCAAGACGTTCGAGATCCTCGCGGCGCAAAAGCATTTGTGGGCCTATTACGAGCGGGTGGCGCTGCAGCGAGGCATGCAGGGCGGGCGCAATTCCGGCAAGGCCATGACCTATGGCGAGGCCTATCAGCGGCTATTCCCTATGGCGATGGAGGAACTGGCATGAAGACGATCGTTGTCCGCAATATCGAGCGTGCCGACGCATCGGTAGTCAAGCGGCTCGGTGCGCTCGGCACATCGACGGTGCACGAAGCCTATGGCCGCTTTGGCCTGATGAAACCATATCTTCGCCCGGTATGGGCAGGCGGCGAGGCGGCCGGTACCGCGGTCACCGTGCTGGCGCAGCCCGGCGACAACTGGATGATCCATGTGGCGGTGGAACAGTGCCGGCCGGGCGATATCCTGGTGGTCGGCTGCACCGCCGATAATACCGACGGCATGTTCGGCGACCTGCTGGCGACCTCGCTGATGGCGCGCGGCGTCACGGGGCTGGTCATCGACGCCGGCTGCCGCGACGTCAAATCGCTGCGCGAGATGGGTTTTCCGGTGTGGTCGAAGGCGATTTCCGCCAAGGGTACGGTCAAGGCGACGCTCGGCGCCGTCAACGTTCCCGTGGTCTGCGCGGGCGTCAACGTGCATCCCGGCGATGCCGTGGTCGCCGATGACGACGGTGTCGTGGTGGTGCGGAAGAAGGATGCGAGCGAAGTCGCGGCGAAAGGCGAGAAACGCCAGGCCGACGAGGAGGGCAAGCGCAAGCAGCTCGCTTCCGGCGTGCTCGGGCTCGACATGTACAAGATGCGCGAGCCCCTGGAAAAGGCCGGCCTCGTCTATGTCGACGAGCCGGAGGAGGACTGAGGTGGTCATGCGCCTGCGCACCCTGCTCGGCGACCATCCCACGACGGCTGCGCTGAAGAATGGTTCGATCAAATCCGATCTGGTGAGCTTCGATTTCGTCGACTATTCGCCGACCAACAAGGGTTTCAAGCCCATGGTCCGCGAGCAGGCGTTCGACGTCTCGGAGATGGCGATCGTCACTTATCTGATGGCGAAAAGCTTCAATAAGCCAATGGTGCTGTTGCCCAATGTCGTGCTGGCGCGGTTTCAGCACGCTTACGCGCTCCATAATGCGAAGCAGGGAGCGCTGAAGCCGGCCGATCTCAACGGCAAGCGCGTCGGCATCCGCTCTTTCACCACAACGACCGGCGCGTGGCTGCGGGGCATCCTCGCCAACGACTATGGCGTCGATCTTAATTCGATCGATTGGGTGACATTTGAGGATGCCCATGTTGCCGAATATGTCGACAGGACGAAGAGGGCGCCGGCGGGCAAAGAGATCATCCAGATGCTGATTGATCGTGAACTCGATACCGTGCTCGGGGAGAAAGTGGAACATCCAGATTTGAAACCGCTCTTTGCGGACACCGAATCCGAAACACTTCACTGGTTTGGAAAGCACGCCGTGGCGCCGATCAACCACATGGTGGTGGTGAAGCAAGAACTCTCGAATCAACATCCAGACATTGTGCGGGAAGTTCATCGGCTGCTGTCGGAGGCTGCTGCGATCGCAAAAAAGCCTCTTAAGCCATCCTACATGCGGCGTTCGCTGAGATACATCACTGAATATGCCGCACAACAGGGCCTCATTCCGCGCGAATTTTCCGTCGATGAGTTGTTCGACGATGTGACGCGGGCGCTCATTCAAGAGGATGATTGAGATGAACCCTGAGCCGATTTTCGATCTCGCCCATCTCGGCCACATGGAATTGCTGACGCCAAAACCCGACGAGAGCTTAAAGTTCTTTGTCGACGTCATGGGCATGACGATCAGCGGCCGCAAGGGGGAATCGGTTTACCTGCGCGGCTGGGACGATTACGAGCGCTATTCCCTGAAACTGACGGCCTCAAAGATGTCGGGCATGGAGCACATGGCGCTGCGGGCGCGTAGCCCGCAGGCGCTGGAACGGCGCGTCGCCGCGCTAAAAGGGTCCGGATTCGAGATCGGCTGGATCGACGGCGACATGGGGCAGGGCCCGGCGTTCCGCTGTCGCGATCCCGATGGCCATATCATCGAACTCTATTATGAGACCGAATGGTACGATGCCCCGCCTGACCAAAAACCCGCCCTGAAAAATCAGGCGCAGCGTTTTCCTGCGCGCGGCATCAATGTCCGCCGCCTCGACCACCTCAATTGCCTGGCGGTGGATATCAAGGCCAACCGCATCTTTTTTGAAAACTATCTCGGTTGCCGGCTCACCGAGCAGATCGTGCTCAATGACGGCACCGAGGCGGCGATGTGGATGACCATGTCGAACAAGAGCTACGACTTCGCCTATTCGCACGATCACGCCAATATCCCCGGACGCTTCCATCACGTTACCTACGCTCTCGACAGCCGTGAGGACATTTTGCGGGCGGCCGACATCTTCCTGGAGAACGGGGTCTTCATCGAGACTGGCCCGCACAAGCACGCCATCCAACAGACGTTTTTCCTCTATGTCTACGAGCCCGGCGGCAACCGTGTCGAGGTCGCCAATGCCGGCGCCCGTCTCATTCTCGCTCCCGACTGGAAACCGATCGTGTGGACCGAAGAGGAGCGCAAGAAAGGGCAGGCATGGGGGCTGAAGACGATCGAGTCGTTCCATACCCACGGCACACCGCCGGTTGCCGCCAAATGAGGTCGACCGGTTTAGTGGGTCGCGCATAGACAAGCGGCCCAAATAGCCCGGCGCGCTGATCGCGCCTGCATATTTTTTATCCGTTGCGCCCATAAATTCCGCAGCGTCTGCCCAAATCCTGACAGCGGCCGATCCAACTTTTTGTGCGCCCCGGGACAAGCCTGACACGCCTTTGTGACCGTAGGCTCCCTTCGAACTTGGAACATGGCATCGCCATGGCAACGTCGAAGGAGAAAACAGATGCATATGCGTTTTTCCACCGAAGCCCGGACGCGACCGCAATCCACAGGGGTTGCCGGATTGCGAATTGCTGCGCTGGCCACGTTCCTGTTGGCCGGCATTTGCGCGCCGATATCAGCCGAGGCGGCGGCACCGGCCGGCTGCGCCGCGTTGCAGGCAAAATATCCCGACTTGAAAGGCAAGCAGCTCGTCAACGCGATCAACCCGCACACCCCAGGCTATGAGGCGATCGATCCGAAAGACCCCAATAAATATGTCGGCTTCGACATCGATCTCGGCGAGCAGATCGGCGAGTGCCTCGGCTTCACGCTGAGCTACAAGGCTGTGACGTTTGCAGCCCTGCTGACGACCTTGTCGAGCGGGCAGGCCGATATCGTCATCTCCGATATCTACGCGACCGAAGAGCGCGCAAAGGCGGCCGACTTCATCACCTATTCGAAGGTGTTCGATGGCGTCCTGGTCGCCAAGGGCAATCCGAAGAAGATCACCGGCATCAACATTTCGATGTGCGGCTCGGCGGCGGCCGAGAACACCGGCTTTGTCGAAGTCCCGCTGGTCCAGGCGCTGATCCCGGAATGCAAGGCCGCGGGCAAGCCCGAGCCGACGCTGCAGCTCTATGAAAACAACGCCAACTGCATTCAGGCGATCCTTGCGGGTCGCGCCGATACCTATGTCAACGACGTCAATACCGTCGATCAGGCGGTGAAGGCCAATCCCGACAAGCTGGAGAAGGCGATCGCGGTCACCATTCCTTATTCGGTCGGTATCGCCGTTCCCAAGAACAAGCCTGAATTCCGCGACGCTGTGCTTGCCGCGCTGATCGAGGTCCAGAAGGCGGGGATTCACATGGCGCTGCTCAAGAAGTGGGATCTCGACGTCAACAACTTCAAGGAGCCGGACATCCTCTCGGTCAAGTAATGTCGCTTTTCGTCCACTATCTCAGCCTGCCGTATCTGATCCAGGGCATCTGGTTCACCATCGTGGTGACCGCGCTCGGGCTAGGCGGCGGGCTGATCCTCGGCCTCGTGCTGGCGGCGATGCAGTTGAGCCGGTTTTCGGTGCTGGCTGTATTCGCGAGGGGTTACACCGTGATCTTCCGCGGCACGCCGCTGATCCTGCAGATGGTATTCGCCTACGACGCGTTGCCGCAGATCGGCCTAAAGCTCAGCGCGGTCGGCGCTGCCGGTCTTGCGCTCGCCGCCAACGAAGCGCCTTTCATCGCCGAAATGCTGCGCGCCGGCGTGCTCGGGGTCGACCGCGGGCACGTCCTGGCCGGCCAGGCGCTCGGAATGACGCCGTCATTGCTGATGCGGCGTATCATCGCGCCGCAGGCGATCAGGACGATGATCTCCGCCTTCGGCAATGAAACCGTCAGCGCCTTGAAGAATTCCTCGCTTGCGAGCGTCATCTCCGTGCAGGAGCTGACGCTGCGAAGCACGCAGCTTGCGTCCTCGACATTCGATTTCTTCTCGATCTTCTTCGCGTCCGGCCTGATCTACCTCGGGCTCACAACCGCGGTCAGCGTCATTCAGCTGTTCGTAGAACGCGCGCTCGATCTTGACCGCACCACGCCGCAAGGGCGGCTTGCCATCTTCCTTCCCTGGCATCGCGTCGATTTGGCGACCAAGCTTGCTCTCGCCGAACAAACCTCCGCACCTGCCGCCACGTTGCAGAGCCCGTTACCGGATGAATTGCCGGCGCCTTCGCGCCGCGCGACTTCGAGGGTCGATCGCGCAAAACACGCCGCGATGGTCGAACGCAACAATGTCGCCGTCGAGGTGACCGATCTGCGCAAGAATTACGGCGCCCAGACCGTGCTCGATGGTCTCGATTTGACCGTGCGGGTCGGCGAGGTGGTGGCGCTGCTCGGTCCGAGCGGATCGGGCAAGAGCACGCTTCTGCGTTGCATAAACCATTTGGAGGATTGGGATTCCGGGATGGTACGGGTCGGCGGTCGCCGCCTCGGGCATCGCGACGACGGCAAGCCGTTGTCGCCGCGCGCAATCGCGCATGAGCGCGCCAGCGTCGGCGTAGGCATGGTGTTTCAGCAGTTCAACCTGTTCAGCCATCTGACCGCCAGGGAAAATGTCGCGGGGCCGCTGCGCTGGGTCCACGGCATGACCCGGGTCGACGCCGACCGGCGCGCCCGCGAATTGCTCGAACGCGTCGGCCTCAGTCATCGCGCGGACGCCCTGCCGCGGCACCTCTCCGGCGGCCAGCAGCAGCGTGTCGCCATCGCCAGTGCGCTGGCGCCCATTCCGAGCGTTCTGTTGCTGGATGAGCAGACTTCCGCGCTCGATCCCGAACTCGTCAGCGAGGTGCTAGAGGTGATCAGGCGGCTGGCCGTCGATGACGGGCTGACGATGATCATCGCGACCCATCAAATCCGCTTCGCCGACGAAGTCGCCGATCGCGTCGCGTTTCTTTCCGGTGGTTCGATCCTCGAACAGGGGCCGGCCCACGAAATCCTCACCAATCCGAGCAATCCCGTGACGGCGCGCTTCCTGAGCGTGATGGAGGGCGATAACGCGCCGGAGAGCGCGGCATGATTGGCCGGCCTGAATCTCAGCTTTCTGAAGAGGCACTCGCATGAAGCATTTTACGCTGCCGGTATCGCCGGCGACCGTCCACTGGGGATACTTCTCTAAGAAGGTCGCACCCGCGCTGACGCTGCGCTCGGGCGACCGCGCCACCATCGAGACATTGACGCACCACGCCAATGACGACTACGAGCGCATGATCGCGGGCGATCCGGGCGCGGAAAGCGTTTTCCACTGGACCCGCGAGCGCAAGGCGATGGTCCGGCGCGGCGCCGGCCCGACGCAGGGACCGTTCATTCGTGGCGCCGGCGAGGGCGTCGGGGTACATTTGCTGACCGGGCCGGTCGCAATCGAGAATGCCGAGCCTGGCGACGTTCTGGAGGTCCGCATCCTCGATGTCCGGCCGCGCCCCAGTTGCCACGCCTGTCACGCCGGCCGCTGCTTTGGTTCCAACGCCGCGGCGAATTGGGGATTTCACTATCACGACCTTATCGAGGACCCGAAGCCGCGCGAAGTCATCACCATCTTCGAGCTCGACACCTCGGGCGAGCCGTTCGCGAAAGCCGTCTACAATTATGTCTGGACCCCACAGACCGATCCCGACGGCATCGTGCACTCCACCATCGATTATCCCGGCGTGCGGGTCGATCACGCCACCGTCCGCAAGCGCGAGAATATCCTGGCCAACGTCAAGGTGCCGGCACGGCTTCATTTCGGCACCATGGGACTTGCGCCATCGGAACAGGATTTCGTCAGTTCGATCCCGCCGAGCTACACCGGCGGCAACATCGACGACTGGCGGATCGGCAAGGGCGTGCGAATGTATTATCCGGTCGCGGTACCCGGCGCTCTCTTTTCGGTTGGAGACCCCCATGCGGCCCAGGGCGATAGCGAACTTGGTGGCACCGCCATCGAGACGTCCCTGACTGGCGATTTTGAATTCGTCCTGCATAAGAACCGCGATCTTGGCGGCACTGTGCTGGAGGGACTGTCCCATCCGATGCTGGAGACCGAGCTCGCCTGGTCGGTCTACGGTTTCACCTACCCGAACTATCTCGCCGAGCTCGGCGCCAACGCGCAAGCCGAGATCGCCAACCATTCGAGCCTAGATCGCGCGATGCGGGACGCGTTCCGCAAGCTGCGCCGGTTCCTGATGACGGTGCATGGCTTAAGCGAAGATGAGGCAATTTCGCTGATGTCGGTTGGGGCTGATTTCGGCGTGACCCAGGTGGTCGATGCCAATTGGGGCGTCCACGGCACGATCCGGAAAAATGTCTTTAGGTGCGACTGAGGTCGTCCCCATGGCAATGGAACCCCGGCACCCCAAACAATGTCAACAGGTTGCGGATGTCAGGAGGATATCCGGCGGCCATATCTGGTGGCCGGCGGGGCGACCGGGGCCGCGGCTTTGGCACGGAGGTTGCTTCGATTCACGTGTTTGGGGTCGATGTATGAGCTTCCGCCCATTCACGAGCGAATCCTATTCCGAAAACGACCGGCTGGAGGCATGGCGGGACGTTCTGAGCGCCCTCGGTCTGCGGCCATCGGCGGCATCAAACGCGCCCACCGGGCACGCGACGGCGTCGCGGCGCTATGCCGAAGGCGTCGTGCTGGCGAAACTGGCCGCGGGATCGCAAGCGGTATCGGCGTTGCCACATCTCGCCGACGACGTGCCGATCGTGCTGCTGCCGGCCGATGATGGGGTCACGCTACGGACTGCGGCCGGGCATCAGATCATCTCAATCGGGCAGCTTCTCTTGTTGCCGCGAAAGGGCGACTGGAGCGTGGCTTTCCAGCGCGATATGCGCGCGGTGGTGTTGTCGGTGACCTCGGAAGCTTTTCATGGGCGCAAGATAAACAATCCGGTATTCGAGGAGGTCCGGGTATTGCCATCAGGCGGCTTCACCGAGGTGTTTTCTCGGACGCTGGAGGCGGCAGCGCGAAATCTCGAGACGCTGTCCGATGCCGAATGGACGGCGGTCGCCCACAGCCTCGCCGATCTCTTGCCGACATTCGTTCGGCAACTGGTGCCGCCGACGGCGGACGGCGGCGGAACGGTGACGCAAGCGGCGATCCTGCACCGGCTTTGCCAGACCATCGAGCGCAAGCTGGACGATCCCGATCTCACGCCGGCGAGGGTGGCGGAGCTCGAGGGCATATCGGAGCGCTATTTGCAAAAGCTGTTCGAAGGTTCCGGAAGCAGTTTTACGCATTATTTGCGGGAGCGGCGGCTGCAGCGGACCTCGGCGGAGCTGTCGAACCCGGCGGAGGCGCATCACTCGATTTCGGAAATTGCCTTCCGCAACGGCTTTAATGATTCCGCACATTTCAGCCGGGCATTCCGCCATCGCTTCGGGCTGTCGCCCCGCGAATTTCGGCAGCAGGAACTCGAGCGCGCCGCAGCCGCCACGGCTGCGACCGGCCAGCGCGGCTGGCCGCAACAGGCACTTGCACAGCTCCGCAGCCATCATCCGTCTGCGGCAGCGCGCAACAGTAGCGCACCCGTGCAGGCAGAGACGGTCAGCCGGACCGCGGAAGGCGAGCACCGACACCATCACCTTGCAGTGGAATCGGCACGCGTGCACTGGGGATATTTTTCCAGGTCGCTGCAGCCGCAAGTCGAAATCAATTCGGGCGACACGATTACGATCGAGACCCTGACGCAGCATGCCTCTGACGATCCGGCGCGGATGATCGTCGGCGACGCCGGCGCCGAGAGCGTGTTCGGCTGGACCCGTGAGGCGAAGAACGTCGATCGGCGCGGCGCCGGCCCGATGGATGCATCCGTTTACGGCCGCGGCGCGGGTGAAGGGTTCGGCGTGCACATCTGTACCGGTCCGGTGGCAGTGAAGGACGCGCAGCCCGGCGACGTGCTCGAGGTCCGCATCCTCGACATCGTGCCGCGCCCCAGTCGAAATCCCGATTTTGACGGCCAGGTGTTCGGCTCCAGCGTCGCGGCGTGGTGGGGGTATCACTACAACGAGTTGCTGGCCGAGCCGAATCCGCGCGAGGCGGTGACGATTTTCGAGATTGTCAGAGATGACGAGGCGCCGTACGCGCGCGCGCTCTATTCCTATCGCTGGGAGCCGCAAGTCGATCCGTTCGGCGTGGTTCACTCGACCTACGACTATCCCGGCGTGCCGGTGGTCCCTACTTCGGTCAAGCGAAGGCACAACGTGCTCGACGGCATTCGCATTCCCTTGCGTCCGCACTTTGGCGTGATCGCGGTTGCGCCGCGTGAGGTGGATTTCGTCGACTCTATTCCACCTTCATATTTCGGCGGCAATCTCGACAATTGGCGGCTCGGCAAGGGATCGACCGTCTATCTGCCGGTTTCGGTGCCGGGCGCCCTGTTTTCGGTGGGCGATCCGCATGCGTCGCAGGGCGACGGCGAACTGGGCGGCACGGCCATCGAATGTTCGATGACCGGGACATTTCAGCTCATCCTTCACAAGAAGGCGGAATTAGCCGGCCGCATTTTCGCTGACCTGACCTATCCCCTGATCGAAACCGAGACCGACTGGGTTTTGACCGGGTTCAGTCATCCGAACTATCTCGCCGAGTTCGGCGCCGGGGGCCAAAGCGAAGTCTACGCGACGTCGTCGCTCGATCTCGCGATGAAGGACGCATTCCGCAAAATGCGCCGCTTCCTGATGAGCGTCAAAGGACTGACGGAAGACGAGGCGATCGCGTTGATGTCGGCGGCGGTGGATTTTGGCGTCACGCAGGTGGTGGATGGCAATTGGGGCGTGCATGCCATCCTGAGCAAGTGCCTGTTTGAAAACGTCCCGCGATAAGAAAGACCGAGGGCGCCTACCTTGAAATTCCACATGATCGCCGACGGGCCGAAACCGGTAGCGCCGTTCAGCCATGCCGTCGAAACCGACGGCTTTGTCTTTGTCACCGGACAGATGCCGGATACGCCCGATGCGCCCGGCAAATTGCCCGAGACCATCGAGGAACAGACCCGTGCGGTGATGGAGAACCTGAGGCTGGTGCTGACCGGTCTCGATATCGGTTTTGAGCACGTCGTGATGACGCGGATTTACCTGACGCGCTTCAAGCAGGACTATGCGGCGATGAATGCGACCTATCGGAGTTATTTCGCCGAGGGCCGCCTGCCGGCCCGAACCTGCGTCGGTGTGACGGGGCTTGCGTACGACGCCCTGATCGAAATCGACCTGGTTTGCAGGCGGCCGGCAGACCAGTAATTCGTGGTCGCCATGGCCGTCCCCAGCGTGACCACACATTGTCAGCTCAAAATGGACTTCGGAAGCATGCAATGCGCTCCCTTTGCCAGGTTGACCATCTGAGTGACGTGGAAATCGGACGCCAGGCTGCACAGCGTGTATGCGTCTGCCTTTGACAATCCGCGCAGTTCACCGATCCAGCGGATCATGTCGCGGAGCGCTTGCCGGACTGCATCGTCGAGGTCCTCATCGAAGCCCATGGTGATGTAGTGCGTCGGTGTTTCCGCACGTGGCGCAGTAAGCTCCATATTGCTGAGCACCGTGAGTTTGAAGCGGCCGGTCAGCGCAGTTTCAACGGCGGTGATACAGACTTCCCCGTCACCTTGCACTCCGTGTCCATCGCCAACCGAGAACAGCGCGCCCTCATTGAAGACCGGAAAGTAGACCTTCGTTCCCGCGACGAGCTCCTTATTGTCCATATTACCGCCCATCGCGCGTGGAATGATGGAGGTGATGCGCCCCCAGTTTGGCGGCGGCGCTACGCCCATCACGCCGAAAAACGGTTTGAGACCGAGCTTCCCACCCCATGGCAACGTGACCGTCCTGGCCTGTTTGTCGATCGGCAGGATTTTCAAGGTGAAGTCGGGAAAATCCTCGGGAATTGTGCCGAGCAGCGGAATGATGAGGTTGAATCCCCAGTTCTGCCGCAAGGTCACGTCGAGAATGTCGACCGCAAGGACATCCCCCGGCTTGGCGCCTTCGACATGTACTGGACCTGTCAGCAAATGAGGTCCCTGGCCGTGTTCGGCCTCTTTCAGGATCGGCAGATGCTCGGGGAGAATTTCGAAGGCACCGTCGTTCGGCAGGCAGTTTGGTTCGCCTGAAACGGTGTCAATGACAACTTCGGAACCGGAAGGAACGCTGGTGATCGCCGGGGTAGAAGCGTCAAAAAAGCCCCACTTGACGTTCTGCGGCGTCGCCGCGACCTTGATCGCCTTATCTTCCATCTTCTTCTCCCTCGCTTCATTCGGCTGCCGGACTTCCACATAAACGCGATCGACTGGGCAGCGACGTCAGTGTTTGCCGCTTGGCCCCATCGATTGCCAGTTGCCGGCACGCTCGAAAGCGTCGCCGGCTTGATACAGCGTCGATTCCTGCAAGTGCTTGGCGACCAGCATCAGGCCGATGGGACGGCTGCCTTCCCCGAGACCGCAGGGGATCGAGATCGCAGGATGATGTGTGATGTTGAACGGGCAGGTGTTGGTGATCTGCTCCCAACTGTGCTGCATCAGAGCTTCCATCGGCGCATCGGCCGGTGGAATCCTGGAAGCCATCATTCGTGTCGTCGGCATCAACAACAGATCGTATTTTCCTAGCGCCTTATCGTAGGCCGCCCGCAATCGCCGGCGCAGATTCTGGGCCTTGAAGTAATAGTAGCCCTGATAATACTTGTCGGTATAAGCGCCGAGCAGCATGCCGACCTTCACCGTGTCGGGCAATTCGTTGGCGCGGTCGCGAAGTGAACCGAGCCAGCTGGCAAGCGAGATCGGATAAACGCCTTCGATGTTGCGGGGGAGGGCGCTCTTTATCATTCCGTGGAAGGTACCCTCGAGCGCGATGGCCGACCAGATCGGTACGCCGATCAAATGCCAAGGGATGGATATTTCTCCGACCTCAGCTCCGAGATCCTGCAGCGTTTTGGCTGCCGCCCGTACGCCGGCATCCACGTCCGGATGCGAGTCGTATTGGCCAAATCCCTCCTGCACCACGCCGATCTTCATGCCGGCAACGCCCTGACCGATCCCCTTTGTGTAGGTGTCGAGCTTGAGACCGCGTTGCCGGGAGTCGTAGCCATCTTCACCAGCCATGACTTCAAGAAACAGCGCGTTGTCGGCCACGGTCGCCGTGAGCGGTCCGGCATGATCGATCGTGGGATCCATCCCCATAATGCCGGTATAGGGAACCAGACCCCATGTCGGTTTGATGCCCACGACGCCCGATAGCGAGGCCGGAATACGGATGGAGCCGGCCTGGTCGCCGCCGGTCGCCATGTCGACTTCGCCAAGGGCGACCAATGCACCAGAGCCCGTTGAGGATCCGCCTGGCGTGTGGCCCCAGGCGCGAGGGTTGTGCACCGGACCCGATATGCTGGTGGCTGCGCCGCCAGAAAACGAAAAATATTCACAGACCGATTTGCCGACGATCTCGGCACCGGCGTCGAGAAGCCGCGTGACGACGGGCGCGTCAAATTCCGGCACATAACCTTCCAGCACCGACGCTCCGTTCGTCAGCGGAACGCCTGCGAGCGCGTAGGTGTCTTTCACCGCAACTTTCTTGCCGGCAAGTTTGCCACTGCTTGCGCCCTTGATATGCGCCTTCGC
>JAQGKJ010000327.1 GCA_028290165.1 Bradyrhizobium sp.
CCACTTTCTAGCGCGCGCCTCGGTGCTATGGTTGCTATGGGCGACGACCAGTCCCTGTGGACCTGTTCCCCCTAGGTGTAAATGTATCAGGCCCCATCCTTCCACCGTGTATCGAAACGTGTGCCCATCGCAAAGTTCTGGCTGCATAGATATGCGGCGGACACTAAATTGATGCGATGCGCTCGGTGGAACGAGTTGTAACAACACTGAAGGTCCCGACCCTCGGCAAACGCCGATTGGATATCGTGCCGACAAATCATCGATCGATTTGAACTCGGCAATTTCCTCACCTGGCGGAGAGTAACTTTCAAACACGCGGCATGCGGATTGCTCGAATACGTAAGTCAGTACTGGGAAAAAGTCTGCGCCGGCCGCGTAAAAGTCGATATTTGGCATGCTGCAGCACTCCAAGGATCGTGCGGTTCTTAGAACTCAACGCCCTCGCCTGATGGCGGCACTGCCAAATCGCCTTCAATACCCCAGCGCGCAGCCGTCCTTGCGCGGATCGGAACCGCCGGTCAGCGTGCCCTTGTCCCAGTCGATCCAGATCGCCTGGCCGCCGCCGAGCGGGCCGACCACGCTCGTGGTCTTGTGCCCGAGCTTCTTCAGCCCCTCGACGATCTCGGCGGGCACGCCGTCCTCGAGTTGATAGACGCCCTCGTAATGCAGGCCGCGCGGCATATCGATCGCCTCCTGCACGTCGCAGCCGTAGTCGAGCATGTTGGTCAGCACGTGCACCTGCCCGACCGGCTGGTACTGGCCGCCCATCACGCCGAACGGCATTGTCGCACGGCCGTTCTTGGTGACCAGGCTTGGAATGATCGTGTGCAGCGGCCGCTTGCCCGGTGCGATGCAGTTGGGATGGCCGGGCTGAACGCGGAAGCCGCCGCCACGATTTTGCAAGAGAACGCCGGTCTTGTTGGAGACGATCGCCGAGCCGAAGGCGTGCGCGATCGAATTGATGAACGAGCAGACGTTGCGATCCCTGTCGACCACCGTGATGTAGACGGTCGAGGGATTCATCGGCGGTGTCACGACGGGCAGATCGAGCATCCGGTCCATCCTGATCTTGCCGCCGTATTCCTCGGCGAATTCCGGTGTCAGGATACTGGCGACATCGACGTTGACTTGGGCGGGATCGCCGATGTGCTGCTCGCGCATCATGTAGGCGATCCGCGCGGCTTCGGCTTCGAGATGAAACCGCTCGACGCTCATAGCGGGGAACTTGGTCAGGTCGAAGCGCGAGAGGATGTTGAGCATCACGAGCATAGCGATGCCGGGGCCGTTCGGCGGGCACTGCCAGACATCGTGGCCTTTATAGATGGTGCCGATCGGCGTGGTGGTCTCGGTGGTGTGAGCAGCAAAATCATCCGCCGTGTGCAGGCCGCCGATGCCACGCAAAGTCTCGACCATGTCGTCGACGATCGCGCCCTTGTAAAACGCGTCGCGGCCGTCTTTCGCAATAGCGCGCAGGGTCTTCCCAAGCTCGGGTTGCTTGATCACGTCGCCGGCAACCGCCGGTTTGCCGTGCGGCAACAGATAGCGCTCGGTGTTGGTGCCTTTTTTTAGCTTTTCGAATTGGTTCTTCCAGTCGAAGGCGATTCGCGGCGCTACGACATAGCCCTCTTCCGCGGCCTTGATCGCGGGCTGCAACAGGGTGTCGAGCCCAAGCTTGCCGTGATCGCGCAGGATAGTGACCCAGGCATCGATCGCGCCGGGAATGGAGACGGCGTGCGCCGAGGTCAGCGGGATCGCCTTGATGTTGCGCTCGAGATACCACTCGGCCTTGGCTGCCATCGGCGCGCGGCCCGAGCCGTTATAGGCCGTGATCTTGCCCTCGCCCCTGGGCTGGATGAGGGCAAAACAATCGCCGCCGATGCCGGTCGATTGCGGCTCGATCACGCCCAGCAGCGCGCACGCCGCGACCGCTGCGTCCACGGCGGTGCCGCCGGAACGCATCACCTCGATCGCCGTCAGCGCGGCCAGCGGATGCGACGTCGCCACCATCGCGTTCTCCGCGTGGACCGTGGATCGGCCCGCGAGATGGAAATTCCTCATGCCAGGTTGCTCACTTCTTCGTTTTGTCGTTGATTTTCAAGCCGGGATTACATGGCATATTCGAGACGGGATGGGCAATGGTGGGGGCGCATAACAGCTCATCGACGTCGTCCCTCCGAACGCAGGGACGACGCCATATATGCCCATCGCGCCCGGCCTTTCCCCACCGCCGCCCTCCTGATAAACCCCTGACATGCCCTGCAAGGTCGCCGCTTTCTATCAATTCAGAAGCCTGCCGGATTTCCGGGAGCTGCGCGCGCCGCTGCGCGGGATTTGCGCGGATCTCGATCTGAAGGGCAGCGTGCTATTGGCCCATGAAGGCATCAACGGCACGCTGGCCGGCAGCGCCGACGCCATCGATGAGCTGGTCCACGCGTTGCGTCACGGCGCCCTGTTCGGCGGCCGGCTCGACAACCTCGAACTGAAATTCTCAAGCGCCTCCGCGATGCCGTTTCAACGCCTGAAAGTCCGGCTGAAAAAGGAGATCGTCACCCTCGGCGATACCGAGCGCGATCCGACACGGCAGGTTGGCATCTATGTCGACCCGGCCGACTGGAACGATTTGATCGCGGCGCCCGACACGCTTCTGATCGATACCCGCAACGCATTCGAAGTCGCGATGGGCACGTTTCCCGGCGCTGTCGATCCCGGCATCAAGAGTTTTGGGCAATTCAGGGAATTCGCCGCGCGCCATCTCGATCCTGTGAAGCATCGCAAGGTTGCGATGTTCTGCACCGGCGGCATTCGCTGCGAGAAGGCCAGCGCCTATCTAAAGTCACGCGGATTTGCGGAGGTCTATCATCTCAAGGGCGGAATCCTGAAATATCTGGAGGGTGTGCCGGAAGCCGAAAGCCGCTGGCGCGGCGAATGTTTTGTGTTTGATGACCGCGTTGCGGTCGGTCACGGGCTGCGGGAGCGCCGAATGGAACATGATTGCGATGAGTGATGTGAAGACGCTCAGTGACCGCATCGACATGCTCGAAGCCCGGCTGACGTTCCAGGACGCAACCAT
>JAQGKJ010000278.1 GCA_028290165.1 Bradyrhizobium sp.
CGCGATGACGCCGAGCAAGGCCGGGCTTTTGGTCAGATCGGCCAGCCGCTCCGCGAACAGTTTTGGCAACGCCACCGTCACCTCATTGAAGGTGGTGGACCCCGCGAGCGCCACGATCAGAAGGGCCACGAACACCCGCCACATGTCATTCTTGGCGACCCGCGCCTGCGCCGCCGCCTGCTTGAAGCCGGAGCGGTCTTCGTGAACCACCGTCAACGCAAAGGCCACGCCGATCAAGATCGTGACGATACCGGGAATGATGAAGGCAAAACGCCAGCCGAGATACTGGCCGGCCACGCCGGTGACCAGCGCCGACGACGCCACGCCGAGATTGCCCCAGACGCCGTTCAGCCCCATCTCGCGGCCGAGCCGGTTTGCGTAGGACACGATCATCGCGGTGCCGACGGGGTGATAGATCGACGCGAACAGGCCGATCGACAGCAAGGCCGCGCCGAGCTCAAGCCGTGTCCGCACCAGGCCGACCGCGATCATCGAGGCGCCGATGCCGGCACAGAAGATCACCATCATGTGGCGGCGGCTCCAGCGATCCCCGAGCCAGCCGGTCAAGAGCGAGCCCGCGCCGAAGGCGACAAAGCCGGGCGTGGCGTAGGGCAACAGCTCCGAATAGGCCATGCAGAGCGCCGGCCCCATCACGATGACGGCGGCCGCGAAGATCAGCATCGAATAGTGGTCGATAAAGTGGGCGGCGTTGACGAAACCGATCACCCGGGCGGGGCTGTTCATGGACGATTCCCGTAATTTTCTGGGGTAGGTTATATGTCCTTGCCCTGACGGGATGTGGCCAATGAGTATCGCCGAAACGCCAATCGCTGCCATCAAAACGAGCCACCGCGCCACCGGCGATGGGGTGCACCTGATGGCGCGCCATTACCGTAAGGGCGTGCGGCTCGACACCCATATGCACCGCGAGGCGCAGCTGGTTTATGCGGCCCGCGGCGCCATGCAGGTCACGACCCCGAAAGGGCGCTGGCTGGTGCCGCCCGATCGCGCGGTTTGGGTGCCGGCGCGGCTTGAACACTCAATCGACGTGCTCGCCGATATCGACATGCGCACGCTGTATTTCGACCTGGCGTGGCTTAAGCGCGAGCAGCGCAGCGAGAGCCTCGATTGCGAATTCGTCGTGCGGGTCTCGCGGCTGCTGCACCAAACAATCCTCGCGCTGTTCGATGATCGCAATGACCCTGATCGTACCGCGCTGCTGGTCAGACTGGCCATGCTCGAACTGCATCACGCCGAGGATTCCACGACCTTCATTCCGCTGCCGCATGAGCCGCGCTGCCGGCGCGCGGCCGACATCGTGCTCGGTGACCCCACCGCTTCGCATGAGATCGAGACGCTGGCGCGCGCGGTCGGGACCTCGGCGCGGACGCTGTCGCGGCTGTTTTCGTCGGAGACGCAACTAAGCTTCAAGAGCTGGTGCCAGCGCGCGCGGATTGCGGCCGCAATCGAAAGACTGTCGATGGAGACCGACGTCTCGGTCAAGCAGCTTGCCTCCGATCTCGGCTATGCCAGTGTTCCCGCGTTTTCGCATGCGTTCCGGCAGGTCACCGGCAAGACCCCGACCGAGTTTGCGGAGGCGAAGTGAATTGGAACGACGAGCCGTTTCGCCATTCCCTGGCAAAGCCGTCAATACGCGGGCTTGACCCGCGTACCCATCAATCTTCGTAAAAAGCGCATTTTTTCAAAGGAGTTGGATGGCCGGATCAGGCGCGGCTGACGGTTTGTGCCGCGAACCGTGACGGTTTTTTGCGCTGCATGCCCGCTTGATTGTGATCCGCTCCACCTTAAATCCATGTAATATTCAGTCCATCTGGATTCGACCTTGCCCGCCATGAGCAACGCCTTTTTCTCGGACCTGCTGGCCTCGATTTCCGAGCGCGGCCGCACTTTGCTGCGCCGCGCGGGGTCATCGAACGGAAAACAGGACGCCTCCGGCCTGATCGATCTATGCGAGGCGCTGCTGTCGGGCCGGGGCGAAGCGTCGGGAACCGCGATGGCGCGCGAGGTGCTCGACCGCTACCGTCACCTCGACGATGCCAGCCGGCTATCGTTCTTCGAAACCCTGGTGCGCGACTACGGTCCGGACCGGGAACGGCTGGCGCAGGCGATCGAGACCTGGCGCGCGCAGCCGACCGACGAAGACGCCAGCGACCTGCATTTCTCCTCCGAACCGCGCCGGCAGGAACTGATCCGCCGGCTGAACCGCGCGCCGGGCGGCACCAGCGAGCTGGTGGCGATGCGCGCCGATTTGCTTCGCCTCATGAACGGCCACACCGACCTTGCTGCGCTCGACCGCGACGTCGAGCACTTGCTGTCCTCATGGTTCAACAGGGGGTTTCTCGTGCTGCGCAGGATAGACTGGTCGACGCCCGCGAACATTCTGGAGCAGATCATTCGCTATGAGGCAGTGCACGAGATCCGGGACTGGAACGATCTGCGCCGCCGCATCGATCCGATCGACCGGCGCTGTTATGCGTTCTTCCATCCCGCTTTGGTCGACGAGCCATTGATCTTCGTCGAGGTGGCGCTGACGGAATCCATTCCGGGCGCGATCGCGCCGCTGCTCGCCGAAGACCGCCAGTCGGTGCCGATCGAGCGCGCCCGCACCGCAGTGTTTTATTCGATCTCCAACACCCAGCGCGGTCTCGGCGGAATTTCCTTCGGCAGCTTCCTGATCAAGCAGGTGGTCGAGGAATTGCGCCGCGAACTGCCAAAACTGGACCATTTCGTGACGCTGTCGCCGGTGCCCGGCTTCATGCAATGGCTGAAACAGGCGGACGATATACCGGTCGCCGATGAGGACCGGGCGCTCCTCGAACAGCTGGAAAAACCCGACTGGTTCAAGAGCGCGGATCTGGCGGCGCAACTGCGGTCGGTGCTGGAGCCGCTCGCGGCGCATTATTTTCTGAAAGCGCGCACCCCGAAGGGCCGGCTGATCGATTCTGTGGCGAGGTTCCATATCGGCAACGGCGCTCGGCTGGAACGGATCGACTGGTTCGGCGATCTCTCGCCGAAGGGCCTGCGCGAATCCGCAGGCATCATGGTCAACTATCTCTATCGTCTCGAGGACATCGAGAAGAACCACGAGGCCTACGCCAACCAGGACAGAATCGCCGCAACCAGCGCGGTGAAGAAACTGCTGAAGAGCGAAGTCCGTCGATTGCTGGATATGCGGCTGTCGTGAGAGCCTGAACCGCCGTGTGTCGTCATTCCGAGGCGCGTTGAAAACGCGAA
>JAQGKJ010000319.1 GCA_028290165.1 Bradyrhizobium sp.
GCCGGTCGTCGGATTTTTCCTGCTGCACGGCGGCGGACTTGGCGGTTTCGGCGTCAGCTGGACAGCCGGATTGCTGTCGGGGTTGACGGACAGCATTGGACAAGCGGGCCGTCAGCTGACCAGTGTCGGCGAGGCAACCACGATCATCGGACCGCTCTTGAAGTTGCTTGGAAATCTCGTCGTTCTCCTGAGCACCGCGATTTCCTTTCTGATCTGGCCCTTGAGTTGGCTTCGCGATCAGATCCAGGCATCGGGCCACCCGGTATGGGCCGATTTCACAGTCACCGCCGCCATCGTCTCGATCGCACTGTTCTTTCTGAGCGGCGGCTTCCGTGCCGGCTGGCGTTCCCTGATGGTCAGCCTTGCGGTCTTTGCCGGCATCGGCATCGTGATTGCGGCGATGGGGCTGGACCGCGGCGGGTTGCCGATCGTCGATACCAGGCTCTGGGGCGGCCTCTTGGTAACGCTGGTGGTGTCGGTCACCGGCATCGTCAGCTCGATGCCGGTCGGCATCGCGCTGGCGCTGGGCCGGCGCTCGACGATCCCGCTGATCCGGATTTTTTCCATTACGTTCATCGAGTTCTGGCGCGGCGTGCCGCTGATCACCGTGCTGTTTTTCGCAACCTACATGCTGCCGCTGTTCGTTCCGGCCGGCTTTACGGTGGACGGGCTGGTGCGCGTCCTGATCGGCATCGCGCTGTTCGCCGGCGCCTACACGGCCGAGGTGATCCGGGGCGGCCTGCAGGCGATTCCGCGCGGGCAGGGCGAGGCGGCGAGTGCGCTCGGCCTGTCATACTGGAAGACGACGGGCCTGATCGTGATGCCGCAGGCATTGCGCCACGTCATTCCGGGCCTCGTCAACAGCTTCATCGCCTTGTTCAAGGACACCTCGCTGGTCTCGATCGTCTCGATATTCGATTTGCTCGGCCAATTGCGGGCTTCGTTCTCCGATCCGGTCTGGGCGACGCCCACCACGTTGTTTACAGGCTTTGCCTTCACCGGACTGATCTACTTCGTCTTCTGTTTTGGAATGTCGCGCTATTCATTGTTCGTCGAGCATCGGCTGAACGCACACCAGCGTAATTGAGCAAAAAATGACCATGACCGAGAACTCGATCGTCAACATCAAGGGCCTCAACAAGTGGTATGGCGATTTTCACGTACTGCGCGACATCAACCTCGACGTCGCGAAAGGCGAGCGCATCGTGATCTGCGGCCCGTCGGGTTCGGGCAAATCGACCTTGATCCGCTGCATCAATGCACTCGAGGAATTTCAGGAAGGCGAGATCGTCGTCGACAGCATCGAACTCGGTCCGAACTTGCGGCGCGTCGATGAAGTGCGGCGCGAGGTCGGCATGGTGTTCCAGAGTTTTAATCTGTTTCCGCACCTGACCGTGTTGGAGAACTGCACGCTGGCGCCGATCTGGGTGCGCAATATCCCCAAGAAGGATGCCGAAGCCGCGGCGATGAAATATCTCGATCGGGTGAAAATCCCGCATCAGGCCAACAAATATCCAGGCCAGATGTCGGGCGGTCAGCAGCAGCGGGTCGCGATCGCCCGCGCGCTCACCATGAATCCGAAGGTGATGCTGTTCGACGAGCCGACCTCGGCGCTGGATCCGGAGATGGTCAAGGAAGTACTCGACACCATGGTCGATCTCGCCAAGGAGGGCATGACCATGCTGGTCGTCACCCACGAAATGGGATTTGCCAGGGAAGTCGCGAACCGTATTGTCTTCATGGACGCAGGCCAGATCATCGAAGCGAACACGCCGGAAAACTTCTTCGCCAATCCGCAGCACGCGCGCACGAAACTGTTCCTCAGTCAGATCTTGCGCTGATGGTTACCTGGGCTGCGGCCGCGCAATAACGCTCACTTTTAACAACCCCGGAAAGCGATCGGAAACCTAGATATGTCGGGCCCGAAGCCCGTTCATCACGCGGAAAGCAATTGCGCGCATGTGACCCGAAAAGGGCGCGCCAATGCTGGGTTTCCTCTTCGGTCTCAATGCTCGTCTCGGCCGGATGCATTTTTTCCTGGCGCTGATTGCCCTGGCGGTCGTGATGACCGCCATCTGTTTTGCGATTGCGAGTTATTTCATTCAGTCCAACCCGAGGGGAATGCTTTTGTCGGCAAGCCTGATGGGATAGCCAACCATCGCCGCGATGGTGTTTTTCGGGTGGATGTCGTTCACGCTGCACTCGATGCGTATCAGGGACATCGGATGGGACCCCGTCTGTGTTATCCCGGCGTGGATCGCGATCCTCATCGTCGACAAGCTGGTCGCGGGCAAGATCCCGGCGTGGTCGTTGGACCATGACCATAATGGCACGATCGTGGGCGCGATGACGCATCTGGTCCTTTGTCTGGCGCTGATGTTCTGGCCGAGTGGCGACGGCGAGGGCGCGACCCCGACTTTCGGCGAGCCGCCGCGAAAACCGGACCAGCCGCCGCGTCGGCCGCAGGCGGCGTCGGTGGCTGCGGATCGGATCTCGCGCGCGACTGGCGCGCAGTTCGGCCGCCGGGCATTTTGAAACATCCGGATCGGGTTCTCACACCTTCTCGAACGGCACGTCGATCTTGCTGCGCTGCTCCAGCCATTCCGGCACCGGCAGGTTCTTGGAGCGCATGAATTCCGGATTGAACAGTTTCGACTGGTACCGCGTACCGTAATCGCACAGTATGGTCACGATGGTATGGCCCGGTCCAAGCTCTTTGGCCAGGCGAATGGCGCCGGCAACGTTGATGCCGGTCGAGCCTCCCAGACAAAGTCCCTCATGTTCGAGCAGGCCGAAGACGATCCGGACCGCTTCGTCATCGCTGATCTGGTAGGCGTCGTCGATGGTCGCACCTTCGAGATTGGCGGTGATACGGCCCTGACCGATGCCTTCGGTGATCGATGAGCCCTCCGATTTGAGAACGCCGTTTTTGTAGTAGTTGTAGAGTGCCGAGCCCATGGGATCGGCGAGCACGATGCGGATTTTCGGGTTCATCTTCTTCAGGCCGATCGAGACCCCGGCCAGCGTGCCGCCGGAGCCGACGGAAGCCACGAAGCCATCCACCTTGCCGTCGGTCTGCTGCCAGATTTCCGGCGCGGTGGTCTCGATGTGAGCTTCGCGGTTGGCGATATTGTCGAACTGATTGGCCCAGATCGCGCCATTGGAATCGGTCTTCGCGAGCTGCTCGGCGAGGCGGCCCGACAGCTTCACATAATTGTTCGGGTTGGAGTAGGGCACTGCGGGCACTTCGATCAGCTGGGCTCCGCATAGCCGCAGCATGTCTTTCTTTTCCTGACTCTGCGTATTCGGAATCACGATCACGGTGCGGAAACCGAGCGCGTTGGCGACCAGCGCCAGCCCGATGCCGGTATTTCCCGCGGTGCCTTCGACGACCGCGCCGCCCGGCCACAGCTTCTTGCGCTTGATCGCATCGCGGATGATGAACAGCGCCGCGCGATCCTTCACCGACTGGCCAGGATTCATGAACTCGGCCTTGCCGAGAATATTGCAACCGGTTTCTTCGGAGGCCCGCTTCAGTTTGATGAGGGGCGTGTTGCCGATCGCTTCGACGACGTCGTTGTCAATTTTCATGTGCGGAAAGTCTTGCCAGTCTGCTGCCAAATCAGGCAACGACCCTAAAGCGCGAACAGCCAAAGTGGAAGCGGGTTTTGCATCCGATTCGCGTGGTGCGGGCTATTTTGTCTTCGCGAACACTACCTGACGCACGTCGATATTTCCCGACAGGAATCCGGCCTCGCAATAAGCGAGGTAGTATTCCCAGAGCCGCCGGAACCGATCGTCAAAACCTGATGGCATCAGGTTCGGCCAGGCCGCGCGGAAATTGCTTCGCCAGATGGCGAGCGTCTTGGCATAATCTTGCCCGAAAATGTGTTCGCGAATGACGGGAACGCCGAACCGCTCGCCCAGCGATTTCAGCACTTGCGGCGAGGGCAGCATGCCGCCGGGAAAAACGTAACGCTGGATGAAGTCGACCTCGCGGCGATAGGTCTGGAACAGGCTATCCTGGATGGTAATGGCCTGGATGCCGGCGAGGCCGCCGGGCAGCAGGCGGTCGCGCAGCTGCGAGAAATATTTCGGCCAGAACTGCTCGCCGACCGCCTCGATCATCTCGATCGACGCGATCCGGTCATATCGGTCGCGCTCGTCGCGATAATCCTGCAGCCGGATTTCGACCTGGTCGCCAAGCCCGGCGTTGCGGATGCGCGCCTGGGCAAAATCGCGCTGCTCCTTGCTGATGGTGAGTCCGACCACCTTGGCGCCGAACGTCTTGGCGGCATATTCCGCAAAGCCGCCCCAGCCGCAGCCGATCTCCAGCAGTTTCTGGCCGGGCTGCAGATCGATCGCTTCGGCGAGCTTGCGGTACTTGTTGTTTTGCGCTGTCGTCAAATCTGTCGTGTCGTCCTCGAACAAGGCCGAGGAATAGGTCATGCTCGGATCGAGCCATGCCGAATAAAAGGCGTTGCCGATGTCGTAATGCGCGTAGATGTTGCGCCGCGCCTGCCGCCTGGTATTGCGATTAAACCAGTGCCGGACGATCTGAACGAAGCGCATCAGCGGCTTGTCGCCCAGCATGGTCTGAATCAGGTCGTGATTGACGCAGAAGAGATAGAGAAATTGCGTCAAATCGGGCGTGTCCCATTCGCCGCGCAGATAGGCTTCCGCGATTCCGATGTCGCCGCCTTTGAGCAGGCGCGACGCAAAGCCGTAATTGTAAAGCGTCATCGCCGCCGACGGGCCCGGCTCGATGCCGCCCAATCGGATCCTGCGGCTCGGCGGCGTCGAGCCGGGCCCAGCCGCGGCGCTGACGCTTTACAATTACGGTTTTGCGTCGCGGCTGCTCAATGGCGGTGACATCGGCCTCGCCGTGGCTTACCTGCACGGCGAATGGGACACGCCGGATTTGACTCAGTTTCTCTATCTCTTCTGCGTCAATCACGACCTCATTCAGGCCAT
>JAQGKJ010000323.1 GCA_028290165.1 Bradyrhizobium sp.
CGGCGAACGTTATCCGGTCGAATGGGGCGGCATCCGCCTGCGGATCGATCCGGTGCGCGATCCGGCCTTGCTCTTCCGTTGCCTGGCGTGAGGCGCGCCATGAACGTGATGTCATCGATCGACGCCAAGCAGTCCCCCGCCAAGGATGCGGATGACGAGCTGTGGTACAAGGACGCCATCATCTATCAGTTGCACGTCAAGGCCTTCGCCGACAGCAACAATGACGGTATCGGCGACTTTGCCGGCCTGACCGAAAAACTCGGCTATCTGCAGGAGCTCGGCGTCACCGCACTTTGGCTGCTGCCGTTCTATCCCTCGCCGGGCCGCGACGACGGCTATGACATCGCCGACTACGGCGCCATCAATCCCGATTTCGGCACCATGAAGGACTTCAAGCGCTTCATCGCCGAAGCCAAGGCGCGCGGCCTGCGCGTCATCACCGAACTCGTCATCAACCACACCTCGGACCAGCATGACTGGTTCAAGCGCGCCCGCCGCAGCGATCCTAAATCCAGCGCGCGAAACTGGTATGTGTGGAGCGACACCGACCAGAAATATGCCGGCACGCGAATCATCTTCACCGACACCGAGAAATCGAACTGGACCTGGGACCCGGAAGCAGGCGAGTTTTACTGGCACCGGTTCTTCTCGCACCAGCCGGATCTCAATTTCGACAATCCGCGCGTGGTCAGCGCCATCGTGCAGGTCATGAAACGCTGGCTCGATGCCGGTGTCGACGGCTTCCGTCTCGACGCCATTCCCTATCTGTGCGAGCGCGAGGGCACCAGTAACGAGAACCTCCCCGAGACCCACGCCATCATCAAAAGGCTGCGCAGGGAACTCGACCGCTATGGCAAGGGCAAATTGCTGCTGGCGGAAGCCAATCAATGGCCGGAGGACGTGCAGGAATATTTCGGCCAGGGCGACGAATGCCACATGGCCTATCATTTCCCGCTGATGCCGCGGATCTACATGGCGATCGCCCAGGAGGACCGCTTTCCGATCACCGACATCCTGCGCCAGACGCCGGACATCCCGGCCAATTGCCAGTGGGCGCTGTTCCTGCGCAATCACGACGAGTTGACGCTGGAAATGGTCACCGACGTCGAGCGCGACTATCTGTGGTCGACCTACGCCAACGATCCCCGCGCGCGCATCAATGTCGGCATCCGCCGGCGCTTGGCGCCTTTGATGGACAACGACCGCCGCAAGATCGAGCTGATGAACTCGCTGTTGCTGTCGTTTCCGGGCACGCCGATCATCTATTATGGCGACGAGATCGGCATGGGCGACAATATCTATCTCGGCGACCGCAACGGCGTACGCACGCCGATGCAATGGACGCCGGACCGCAATGGCGGTTTCTCCCGCGCCGATCCGGCACGACTTTACGCGCCGACCATCATGGACCCGGTCTACGGCTACGAGTCGGTCAACGTCGAGGCGCAGTCGCGCAGCCTGTCGTCGCTGCTGAGCGCCACCAAGCGGCTGATCTCGGTGCGAAAATCGACGCTGGCGTTCGGCCGCGGCACCATGGCCTTCATCCGCCCGGCCAATCGCTCGGTGCTGGCCTATATCAGGCAATACGGCGACGAGGTGATCCTCTGCGTCGCCAACCTGTCGCGCTCGGCGCAGGCCACCGAACTCGATCTTTCAGCCTGGAAGGATCGCATTCCCCTGGAAATGCTCGGCCGCACGCTGTTTCCGGCGATCGGCGAATTGCCCTATATGATCACGCTGGCGCCCTACGGCTTCTACTGGTTCCAGCTCAAGGAGCGCGACAAATCCGAGCACGTCGCGCCGTCGATCGTTCCCGAATTCGAGACCCTGGTGGTGCCGCTCGGCGCGACATGGGTGTCGCTGGCGCGCACCCGCGGCGTGTTCGAACGCGAGGTGTTGCCGGGACATCTGGCGCGAACCCGCTGGTATCCGGAGCGCTCGCCGAAGGCGATAAGTCCGACGCTGACCTCGGCGATCCCGTTCTGCGATATCGGCGACAACCGGCCATGGCTCGCCTTTTTTGAAGCGACCCAGCGTGGCCTGACGACGCGTTACGTATTGCCGATGCGGATCGAATGGGTGCGCTTCGATCGCGAGCGCTATAACCCTCGCGCCTTTGCCGCCGTACGCCAGGGCGCGCGGGAAGGAACGCTGCTGGATGTCGCCACCGACCAGATCTTCATTGCGTTGCTGCTGCGCAATCTCCGGGAGAACCTGACCGTCGAGGAAAACGGTCTGCGCCTTGAATTCAGGCCGACCAATAAACTATCCGACCAGCCGATCAAGCCGCCCGAGCACGTTCGCGCTGTCGAGACCGAACAATCCAACAGCACCGCGCTGGTCGACAATGAATATGTCGTCAAGGTCTATCGCAAGCTTGAACCCGGCATCAACCCGGAGATCGAGATCGGCCGGTTTCTGACCGAAGTCGCGGGCTTTGCCAATTCGCCGGCGCTGATCGGCAGCGTCGAACTGGTCGAAGGCGACCAGAGAAGCGCGATCGCGATCGTGCATGCCTTCGTCCAAAACCAGGGCGACGCCTGGACCGTGACGTCGGCCTATCTCGACCGCTTTGTCGATGAGCAGCGGCTATTGGCGAGTAGCGCACACGCGAGCGAAAGCGAGGAGCAGGTCTCTTATCTGCGTTACATGTCGCAGATCGGAAGGCGCGTCGCCGAGATGCATCTTGCGCTCGCCTCGAGCAGCGAATTGGCCGATTTCGTGCCGGAACCGACACGACCTGCTGACGTCAAGCGCTGGATCGACGATGTCCTTGCCCGCGCCGAGCGCGTGTTCGACGCCTTGAAACAAGGGCGCGAGACAATCAGGGAAGCCGACCGTCCGCTGATCGATGAGGTCCTGGCCCAGCGCGCGACCCTGCGTGACCGCCTCCACGCACTGCTGCCAGCGGATATCGACGGCCTGAACATCCGTCACCATGGCGACTTCCATCTCGGACAGATCTTGATCGTCAAGGATGACGTCTTCATCATCGATTTCGAGGGCGAACCCCGAAGGGCGCTGGAGGAGCGCCGGCGCAAGGCGCCGGCCGCGCGCGATGTCGCAGGCCTGATCCGGTCGATCGACTACTCGGCCACGGCGGCGCTGGAGCGCGCGCTGAAAGTCTCGCCCGACGACCGGGGAAAACTCGGCGCTGCGCTCGCAGAATGGCGCGATCGTGCGATTGCGGCCTTCGTTGCCGCCTATCGCGAGACCATGGCAGATCAGCGCTTATGGCCGGCCGATCCGCAAGCCGCGGACGATTTGCTGAATTTCTTTATGCTTGAAAAAGCGTTCTATGAGATCGAATACGAGCTGGCTTACCGGCCCGACTGGCTGCGCGTCCCGCTGACGGGCGCGCTCCGAATATTGTCTCAGCAGACCCAAGAGGCCTCATGACCAAACTTCCCGCGGAGGCCTACGCGATCGTCGAAGGCCGCCACTCCGATCCCTTCCATTATCTTGGCCTCCACACCGAGGGCGGCAAGACCGTGGTGCGCGCGTTCCTGCCCGAGGCTTCGAACGTCGAGGCGATCGGCGAGCATGGCGAATCGGCTTCGCTGGCCCGCATTCACGATGCCGGCCTGTTCGCCGGCGCGCTGCCGAACGGCTCCAAGCGCTATCAGCTGCGCGCCCGCTTCGGCGACACCGTGGTCGATCTCGACGACCCCTATCGCTTTCCGCCGGTGCTGACCGATTTCGATCTCTATCTCCTCGGCGAAGGCACCCATCAGCGGATCTATGACAAGCTCGGCGCCCATCCGATGACGCTCGACGGCGTCCCCGGGGTGGCCTTCGTGGTGCTCGCCCCCAACGCACGGCGGGTCAGCGTGGTCGGCGATTTCAATTACTGGAATCCGCGACGGCATCCGATGCGGGTGCGCGGCATCGGCTATTGGGAGCTGTTCGTACCGCACGCCAAGGCCGGCGATCATTATAAATTCGACATCATCGGCCCGCAGGGCCATCAACTGCCGTTGAAATCCGATCCGATGGCGTTTGCCGCGGAAATGCGTCCGAGCACCGCCTCCATTGTGCTGGACGAGACCAAGCTGCCGCATCCGCGCCCGGCGCCGTCAGGCATCAACGCGCTGGGCGCGCCGATGTCGATCTACGAGGTCCACCTCGGTTCGTGGCGGCGCAAGGGCAACAACGAATGGCTGAGCTATCGCGAGCTCGCCGAGCAATTGCCGCGCTATGTCCGCGACCTCGGCTTTACCCATGTTGAATTTCTCCCCGTCAACGAGCATCCGTTCGACGGCTCGTGGGGCTATCAGCCGACCGGCCTGTACGCGCCCACCAGCCGGTTCGGCAGCCCGGAGGATTTTTCCGCGCTGGTCGATGCCTGCCACCGCGAAGGAATCGGCGTGCTGCTCGACTGGGTGCCCGGGCATTTCCCGGACGATACGCATGGCCTTGCCAATTTCGACGGCACCGCGCTCTATGAGCATGCCAACCCGCTGCAGGGCCGCCACCTCGACTGGGGCACGCTGATCTATAATTACGGCCGCACCGAAGTGGTGAATTTCCTGGTGTCGAATGCGCTGTTCTGGCTGGAGCGCTATGCCATCGACGGCCTGCGCGTCGATGCGGTGGCGTCGATGCTGTATCTCGACTACAGCCGGCCGGCCGGCGGCTGGATTCCCAACAAATATGGCGGCCG
>JAQGKJ010000364.1 GCA_028290165.1 Bradyrhizobium sp.
TCGAGCGGTCGCCGTCGCCTTCGAGCACGATCTGGGCGCCGTCGGGCAATTTGCGCACGATGTCGTAGAACATGTGCGCCGGCACGGTAGTGGAACCGGAGGTTGCGGTTTCCGCCGCCAGCGTCTCGGTCACCTCGAGGTCGAGGTCGGTCGCCTTCAGCGACAGCTTGGCGTTTTCGGCGCGGATCAGCACGTTGCCGAGGATCGGGATGGTGTTGCGGCGCTCGACCACGCGATGGACGTGGCCCAGCGATTTCAAGAGTTGCGCGCGTTCGACGGTAACCTTCATTGCAATACCCGCCTGATCCCTGAAGATGGAAAAGCCGGGCGGCCCCAAAGGACGCGCCGCGGCATCGAAACCCGAAAAGCCCGATCAAAGCTGGATTTGATCAAACCCTCAGGGGGACCGCAAGGTGGCGCGGATGGGCCGCAAGCGCAAGGGAAAGGCGTGGCCGTTCCCCACGTTTTCGGCCCCGCCGTCGCCCGGCGTTCGCCGGGACGACGACCAAATGGGGTTCCGTTGCAGAACGAACGAGAGCTCACTCCTGCAATTGGCGCTTCAGCGATTCGACCTCTTCGGACAGCGCCGCATCCTTTGTCACCAGGGCCTCGATCTTGCGCACGGCGTGCAGCACCGTGGTGTGGTCGCGGCCCCCGAAGCGGCGTCCGATTTCGGGCAGCGAGCGCAAGGTCAGCGTCTTCGCCAGGTACATCGCGACCTGGCGCGGGCGAACCACGTTCGCGGTGCGGCGCGACGACAAGAGATCAGATCGGCTGACATTGTATTGCCGGGCGACCACCCGTTGAATGTCCTCGATCTTGATGCGCTTGGGTTCCTGCGGACGGATCAGGTCGCGCACCTCACGCTCGGCCATTTCCAGGGTCACCGGCTGGGCGTTGAGCTTGCTGTGCGCCAAACGACGGTTGATGGCGCCCTCGAGGTCGCGGCCGTTGTGGGTGATGGTTCTGGCGAGATAATCCAGCACCGGCTCCGGGACGTCGAAGCTCGCATGATGGGCGCGGGCGGCCGCGACCCGCGATTTGAGGATTCCGAGCCGCAATTCTTCGCCGAGCGACCCCATCTCGACGACCAGGCCGCCGGCGAGACGCGAACGCACGCGGTCGTCGAGGCTTTCGAGGTCGGAAGGCGGACGGTCGGCGGCGATCACCACCTGGCGGCCGGCGTCGATCAGCGCGTTCAGGGTGTGACAGAATTCTGCCTGGGTCGATTTGCCCTGCAGGAATTGCAGGTCGTCGATTACAAGCACGTCGATGCCGCGCAGCGCCTCCTTGAACGCCAGCGCGGTCTGTGTTTTCAGCGCCGCCACGAAGCCGTACATGAATTTCTCGGCGGTCAAGTAAAGCACTTTGCGCTCGCTGCCGGAGTTGCCGGCCCAGGTCACCGCCTGCAGCAGATGGGTTTTGCCGAGGCCGACGCCGGCATGGATATAAAGCGGGTTGAACATCACGGGATCGCCGCGCCGCCCCTCTGCGACCTGACGCGCGGCCGCATGTGCCAGCGTGTTGGAGCGGCCAATGACGAAGCTGCCGAAGGTCAGGCGCGGATCGAGCGGCGAGCCGCCGAGCGCGTCATGGCTGGCGGATACCGGCGCGATCGCGGTCGCGCGCAGCTCGGGCGCCGGGCGGCCGTCGGACCGCTCGTGGCGGCGCTGATCGAGCGGCGCGGCGACTTCCTTTGCCGGCGCCGCGCAGCGCATCGCCGTGCGCACGGTGAGGTCGATGCGGTGCACTTCCGGCATCTCGGCCTGCCAGCAGGTGAGAACGCGCTCGGCATAATGCGCCTGGATCCAGCTCTTGAGAAACCGCGTCGGGACCGAAAGGTGGACGCTTTCCGGCTGGACGCTCTCGAGATCCATTCGCGCAAACCAGCTGGTATAGACGTCCTCTCCGACACTCGAGCGCAACCGCCCCTTCACGCGCGACCAGCGATCCTGTTCCGTATTTGTCATTGCCTGCAAACTTTTCTGAACGAGTAATGTTGCCTTGCGAAAGCGCCGTGCGGGTGCTCCGCGCGGCGCGACCTCAAGCGAGGCTTCGTCTTCCGGCCATAGACCAGCCGCTCGGCGAGATGCCGCGAGCCAGGTCCATCAGGTTGGAAGAAAAGCGCCCGCGAGGTCAGCGCGTACTTGATGTTCTGTCGGGGGCTCGCGCGCGAGGCCGCGCACTGGCGGCGTCTGGGGCGGCAAAATCCAAGGCGACAAAATCCAAGGCATCCAATGCCGCAGCATTTGAAAATGGTATTTGAGCGAATACCGCACTGATTCCGTAAAGCATACAACCTCCCCCTCTCGCCGCGATTGCGCACGGCAAGTTGTCATTTCTACGCGTGTTTCAAGTTCAGTCGGCCCCGTCCGAACATCAAATCGTTCAGCCGCTACGCCGCGCACCTCAGCCCGTCTGTACTAACCTGCCCACCTGCTTCGCCTTCGTTGCGCTTGTCGGGTGGCTGGTGCGTATTTCTCTTATTCGAAGCGAACGAGACACGAGTGCCCCGCTTTGAGAAATTTCGACACAGAACCACGAACCCACATTGCTATGAGTATTGATCCGACAATCGCTTGGAAAGCGTCGCCAACGCGCACACCGCCGCCGATTTGCACATCCGCCCCGCTCCCTAAACCGCGCTGGTCTCAGGAGCCGTGGACGCCGCGAACGTCTTAGAGATACAGCATGCCTTGTTTCCCGCAACGGAAATGATTCGATCAGCGTGACCGGAAAATCGACTCCGCCTCCGCCAAATCAGGCAATGGATTTTACCGAGCGCGGCAAGGTTTTGAATCTGTGCACAGATTCGAAATGCCGAGCCGCTGTCATATTTCCCGCGGTTGCCCAAAATAAATTCATAAATTGTTTACGTTTGAGCGAGGCGGAATGGAATTTTCGAACAACTCGCCGCCACTATGCCGATAAGTGACTACGCAAACGCGTTTTTTTTTGATCGTCGGACGAGGGTAACCCTGCGGGCCTGTTGTGTGCCGCCGCACAATCGCGATCGCTGTTTCAAAATGACATTCAAAAGCGTGCGCAATCGAAACCCGCCGTGAATACCGTCACGGGGATCGCGAGCTGTTTAGGCCCGACTGGTTACATAGGACAGTAAAATCACGGAGACGCAAGAATTTCGTGAGCTGCGAGCTGCGGAGCGAGACATTTTTAGAAAATGAAAAAGCCCGGCGCGGCCGGGCTTTTGACGAATTTCATTTTCGATCAGCTCATTTCG
>JAQGKJ010000375.1 GCA_028290165.1 Bradyrhizobium sp.
AACCAGAACGCCGTCACCATCCGCGTCTTCCAGGGCGAGCGCGAAATGGCGGCCGACACCAAGGTGCTCGGCCAGTTCGACCTGATGGGCATTCCGCCGGCGCCGCGCGGCATGCCGCAAATCGAAGTCACCTTCGATATTGACGCCAACGGCATCGTCAACGTGTCGGCCAAGGACAAGGCGACCGGCAAGGAACAGCAGATCCGGATCCAGGCTTCCGGCGGTCTGTCCGAAGCTGACATCCAGAAGATGGTCAAGGACGCCGAGGCCAACGCCGCCGAGGACAAGAAGCGCCGCGAGGCGGTCGACGCCAAAAACCATGCCGACTCGCTGGTGCATTCCACCGAGAAGGCGCTGGCCGAGCACGGTTCGAAAATCCCGGACACCGATCGCCGCGCCATCGAGGACGCCGTCAGCGATCTGAAGGAAGCGCTGAAGGGCGACGATGCGGAAGCGATCAAGGCCAAGACCAATACGCTGGCGCAGGTTTCGATGAAGCTCGGCGAGGCGATGTACAAGCAGCAGGCCGAGGCCGATGCGGCCAAGGATGCCGCCAAGGACGACGTGGTCGACGCGGAATTCACCGAGGTCGACGACGACAAGAACAACAAGAAGTCTGCTTAAACGGGCTTGGATCATGACCCTCATTCTGAAGAGCACGCCGGCAGCGTCTCCAGGAAATGGGGGTCATTTTTCTTTAAGCCGGGGGCTGCATTCTCAAGGCGGGTGCATTCCTTCGGAATGAGGACGAACTTCGGGCGGATTTGACGGATGTCCACCAAGCGCTGCTACTACGAAACTCTTGAAGTCGACCGCAACGCGGATGAATCCAGACTCAAGGCGGCCTTCCGCAAGCTTGCGATGAAATGGCACCCGGACAAGAATCCGGGCGACGCCACCAGCGAAACGCGCTTCAAGGAAATCAACGAAGCCTACGAGATTCTGAAAGACGGCGACAAGCGCGCCGCCTATGACCGCTTCGGCCATGCCGCGTTCGAGCAGGGCGCAGGCGGCGGCGGTCCCGGCTTCGGCGCCGGCTTTGCCTCGTCCTTCTCCGACATTTTCGAAGACCTGTTCGGCATGGCAGGCCAACGCGGCCGCGGCGGTGGGCGCGAGCGCGGCGCTGATCTTCGCTACAATATGGAAATCACGCTGGAGGAGGCTTTCCTCGGCAAGACCGCCCAGATCGAGATTCCGGTCTCGGTGACCTGCGAATCCTGTTCGGGCACCGGCGCCAAGGTCGGCACCAAGCCCAAAACCTGCTCGATGTGTGGGGGAGCCGGGCGGGTGCGGCAGGCGCAGGGATTTTTCACGCTGGAGCGGACCTGCCCCGGCTGCCAGGGCCGCGGCCAGATGATCGAGGACCCCTGTCCCTCATGCGCCGGCTCCGGGCGGGTGACGCGCGAGCGGACCTTGTCGATCAATATTCCGCAAGGCGTCGAAGACGGCACGCGCATCCGCCTTGCCGGCGAAGGCGAGGCCGGCGTGCGCGGCGGGCCGCCGGGCGATCTCTACATCTTCCTTTCGCTCGCCACCCATCAGTTCTTTCAGCGCGACGGGGCCGACCTGCACTGCCGCGTCCCGATCTCGATGGTAACGGCGGCCTTGGGCGGCGAATTCGAGGTGCCGACCATCGACAAGGGCAAGACCAACGTGAAAGTCCCCTCCGGGACTCAATCGGGCCGGCGCTTTCGCATTGCATCAAAAGGCATGCCGGTGCTCCGCTCGCGCCAGGCCGGCGACATGTATGTCCAGGTCGTGGTCGAGACGCCGCAGAATCTGACCAAGAAGCAGCAGGAATTGCTGGCCGAGTTCGAAAAATTATCGTCCGGCGCGACCCAGCCGGAAGCGGCGGGTTTCTTCACCAAGGTCAAGGACTTCTTTGGAACCCGCGCCAATCCGTAGAGCGCTCGCCAAAAGTGGACCGGATTTGCGTTTCGCCGTGCTTAAAATCACTGAAAGCACATGGCCTTATCGTCAAACCGCGCGCACCTTGGCTGACCACGCGCGAGCGCATCCAGCTTGACCGTATCGCCTGCTATCTATACCTGTTTATGACTATTTTCTGACACTCCCGCCCAAAAAGCGGTCCCGCCTGGTAGCGACATGCCTCTGCAATCGTCCGTGCGTGCGTTGAAGAAGCCTCCGCGTCTCGACGATGAGGTTCGTTTTCTCCGTTCATGGATTGAGAAGCCGCTGCACATGGGCGCGGTGATGCCTTCCGGGCGGATTCTGGCCCGCACCATGGCGCAGTATGTCGACATCGATTCGGAAGGACCGATCGTCGAACTTGGGCCCGGGACCGGTGCGATCACCAACGCACTGATCGAACATGGCGTGGATCAGAAGCGTCTCGTACTGGTCGAATATAATCCCGGGTTCTGTGCGCTGCTGCGGGACCGTTATCCGCACGCCACGGTGGTGCAGGGCGACGCCTATGCGTTGCGGGACTCGCTGTGGGACGTCCTGAGCATGCCGGCGTCCGCGGTCGTTTCCGGCCTGCCGCTGGTGACAAAACCGATGCTGACGCGCCTCAAACTGATCCGCGATGCTTTTCTGGCGCTGGCGCCGGGTGCGCCGTTCGTGCAGTTCACCTATTCGGTGGCGCCGCCGATTCCGAAATCGCTGCCGGGCGTATCCACAGAGGCCTCGGAGCGGATCTGGATGAACCTTCCGCCGGCCCGTGTCTGGGTGTATCGCAAGCGCTGATACCGCGCTGCGTCGCCGCGCGGGGCTCCGTCCTGCGATTAGATCATGTCCGCGCTGAAAATCCTCGTGATCCCCGGCTCGCTGCGCACCGGCTCGCTCAATGCCAGGCTTGCGGCAGCAGCAGGTTACGAATTCGCGCAGGCCGGTGCCGAAGTCACCCGCATTTCTCTCTCTGATTTTCCGCTGCCGATCTATGACGGCGACCTGCAGACGAAATCGGGCGTGCCGAAGAACGCGGTCAATCTCAAGCGCATGATCGGCGCGCATCATGGCGTCCTGATCGTGACGCCGGAATATAATTCCTCGGTGCCGGCTCTGGTCAAGAACACCATCGACTGGGTGACGCGGGTGCAGGATGCGCACGAGACCCGCGGCCAGGTGTTTCGCGAGCGCGCCTTTGCGATCGCAGCGGCCTCCGAAAGCCGGCTCGGCGGCACGCGGGCGCTGGCGGCGCTGCGGCTGATCCTGACCGCCTGTCACGCCAGCGTTATTCCGAACCAGCTCGCGCTGTCGCACGCCAGCGAGGCCTATGATGATATGGACAGATTGAAGCATCCGGCCGATATCGAGGCGCTGGGCGCGCTGGTACGGCAACTGATCGACTTTTCCCAGCGCATGATGTGAGGTGAAATGCAGCCATCTGATATCGCCACCCGCGACCGGTTGATTGTGGCGCTCGATCTGCCCGCGGTGGCGGCCGCGGAAGCAATGATTGCGCGGCTCGGCGACAGCGTGACATTTTACAAGATCGGCTATCAGCTGGCTTATGCCGGCGGCCTGCCGCTGGTGCGAAAACTCACCGACAGCGGCAAGAAGGTCTTCGTCGATCTCAAGCTGCACGACATCGGCAATACCGTGGCGCGCGGGGTCGAGAGCGTCGCCAAACTCGGCGCGACATTTTTGACCGTGCACGCCTATCCGCAGACCATGAAGGCAGCCGTCGAGGGCCGCGCCGGATCGGGCATGAAACTCCTCGCCGTCACCGTGCTGACGTCCTACGACGACGGCGATCTCCATGCCGCGGGTTATCGCCTGGGCGTCTCCGATCTGGTCGAGGCCCGCGCCCAGCAGGCGCAGTTGCTCGGCGTCGATGGCCTCGTGTGCTCGCCGGAAGAAGCCGCATCCCTGCATAAGATCGTCGGTCATCAAATGGTTCTGGTGACCCCGGGCGTTCGGCCCGCGGGATCGGCCACCGGCGACCAGAAGCGCCTCATGACGCCGGGGCGCGCCATTTCGGCCGGTGCGGATTATCTGGTGGTCGGACGGCCCGTGATGGAAGCTGCCGATCCGAGAGCGGTGGCGGACGCCATCCAGGCCGAAATCGCGCAGGCGCTGGCATAACTGACAAAGGAGCACGTTAGATGGCAAAGGGCTACTGGATCGCGCGGGTCGATGTGAACAACATGGACGGCTACAAGGAATACATCGCGCAGAACGGCGCGGTATTTGCGAAATACGGCGCGAAATTCCTGGTGCGCGGCGGCCGCTACGTCGACAAGGAGGGTTCATCCCGGTCGCGCAACGTGGTGCTGGAGTTCAAGGATTATCAAACCGCGCTTGCCTGCTACAACTCGCCGGAATACGCCCGCCTGGTCGCGATCCGCTCGCCCCATGCCGAGAGTGACCTCGTGATCATCGAAGGCTACGACGGGCCGCAGCCTTAAGGCCCGGTTGGTTGCCGGAACAGCCCGCCCCGGCTATACGCAAGGGGGCGAGGTTTTGAAACATGTCCGACATGCGCTTGATCGTTGCCGGGGCCGGCGGCCGGATGGGCCGGGCGCTGACGCGCGTCATCTCGGAAACGCCGGGCGCCATCCTCACCGGCGCGCTGGAGGCGCCCGGTTCTGAACTCCTGGGAAAGGATGCCGGCGTGCTCGCGGGCCTGCCCGACAACGGCGTGCAGCTGTCGGCCGATCTCTGGTCGCTGTCGGCGAATGCCGACGGCATTCTGGATTTCACCGTGCCGGGGGCGACCATTGCCAATGTCGCCATCGCCGCCGAGCGCGGCCTGGTCCATGTCATCGGCACCACCGGCCTTTCGGCGTCCGACGATGCCGTGATCAAGAGCGTCACCTCACGCGCCATCGTGGTCAAATCAGGCAATATGAGCCTCGGCGTCAACCTGCTGGCGGCGCTGGTCAAGCGGGTCGCGCAATCGCTGGACGAAAGTTTTGATATCGAGGTTCTGGAAATGCACCACCGGGCCAAGATCGATGCGCCGTCCGGCACCGCATTGATGCTTGGCGAGGCTGCCGCGGCGGGCCGCAAGATCGCACTGGATCAGCACGCCGCGCGTGGCCGTGATGGCTTAACCGGCGCGCGGCGATCAGGCGATATCGGCTTTGCGGCGTTGCGCGGCGGCACCGTCACCGGCGATCACAGCGTGATTTTCGCAGGCCCCATGGAACGCATCGAGCTGACGCACCGGGCCGAGGACCGCACGATGTTCGCGCAAGGCGCCGTCAAGGCAGCCCTTTGGGCGCGCCATCAGAAGCCCGGGTTCTATTCGATGGCTGACGTGCTCGGGCTCAGAGATTTCTAGAGATGTGAACGGAATCAAGAAATGAGCGACCGTCTTCTCGTGCTCGTGCGTCACGGCCAGAGCGAATGGAACTTGAAGAACCTCTTCACCGGCTGGAAGGATCCCGATCTCACAGAGCAGGGCATTGCGGAGGCCAAAGAGGCCGGGTGCAAACTGAAAGAGCAGGGGCTGAAGTTCGACATCGCCTTTACCTCGGTGCTCAAGCGCGCGCAGCACACGCTCGACCTGACGCTTGCCGAACTCGGCCAGACCGACATTCCGGTCAAGCGGGACCTCGCGCTCAACGAGCGCGACTACGGCGATCTCTCTGGATTGAACAAGGACGAGGCGCGCAAGAAATGGGGCGAGGAGCAGGTTCATATCTGGCGGCGGTCCTACGACGTGCCGCCGCCCGGCGGTGAAAGCCTGAAGGATACGCTGGCGCGCACGCTGCCCTATTACGTGCAAGAGATCTTGCCCTGCGTGCTGCGCAGCGAGCGCACGCTGGTCGCGGCCCACGGCAACTCGCTGCGCGCTCTGATCATGGTGCTGGAAAAACTCTCGCCGAAGGAAATTCTGGCGCGCGAGCTCGCGACCGGCGTGCCAATCATCTACCGGCTCAATGCCGACGCCACCGTGGCCTCGAAACTCGATCTGGCGTGATGATGGGCTCAACCCATCCTGCGGGCTAGTCGTCAATGCACCCCAACTTGCCCGGCTTCCCAGCCGAGCATCGCCTGCTTGCGGGTGATGCCCCAGTGATAGCCGGTGAGTTGGCCGCCTTTGCCGAGCGCGCGGTGGCACGGCACCACGAACGACACTGGATTCTTTCCGACCGCGGCGCCGACGGCGCGCGAGGCCTTCGGGCTTTTGATCCGGGTTGCGATATCCGAATAGCAGACCGCGCGGCCCATCGGGATTTTCAACAGCGTCTCCCACACCCGCACCTCGAAGTCGGTGCCGATCAGCACGACGCGCAGCGGCTGATCCGGCCGCCAGAGTTTTGTGTCGAAGATGCGGTGCGCCATCGCGGCCGTACCGTCGCGATCTTCGACATAGGTCGCGCGCGGCCAGCGCCGCTGCATGTCGGCGAGCGCGGCCGCCTCGTCGCCGGGATCGGCAAACGCAAGCCCGGCGAGCCCGCGGCCGCTGGCGATCACGATCGCCGTGCCGAACGGGGAAGCGTGGAATCCGTAGGCCAGCGTCATGCCGGCGCCGCCGTTCTTCCATTCGCCCGGCGACATCGCCTCATGGGTCACGAATAAATCGTGCAGCCGCCCCGGGCCGGAAAGGCCGGAGTCGAGTGCGGCGTCGAGAACGCTGGCGGAATCGCGCAGCAGGCCCTTGGCGTGATCAAGCGTCAGCGCCTGCATGAAGGCCTTTGGCGTCAGCCCGGCCCAGCGGCGAAACAGATGGTGCAGCTCATCCGGCGTCACGGCGGCGGCGTCGGCCACCGATTCAATGGTCGGTTGCGCGCGCCAGTGCTCCGAGATGAAGGCGATGGCGCGCCGCACCGAATCATAGTCGCGGAGCGCGGCGTTCTGGGGTCCCGGTGTTGTGAGGCGGTGCTCATTCATGGCGAGGTTCATCATGGGCCTGATGTAGGCCGGGCGGGGGCTGCAAACCACCCGATTCCCGATGAGCCATTCATGTCACCGGATTATAGGTCGGACCGCGCCGGGCGGCCTGCAGGGCGGCCGTTAAGGCTTTGGCAAAGCTTGCCTTTTCGTCGGGTCCCAAAAAGCTTGCGATGGAGACGCGGCGGCCCTTTGAGACCAGATAGAGCTTTTCGATGCCGAATTCCGCGTCGGTCTTCTTGTCGAGCTGCACCCACAGCGGGTTGAGCACCCATTCGACCACATGGCCACGATGGCTGACCCGGCGCACCCGCAGTTCGGACGGCGTCACCCAGATTTCCTCGGTGGCTTTGCCGCGGCGGAAATTGATCCGGAAGGCCCAGTAGATCGCAAGCACGTCGAGGCCGAAAAAGCCGAACACCGGCCACGCGCCCATCAACAGAAACGCGAGGCCCGCGGCAAAGCTGACCACGCTGAGAAACCCCATCAGCACCAGAAATCCCGTGCTGTTGAGCGAGCGATGCGGCGTCAGCAGCGCCGAAAACAAGGCCGGCTCCGCTATTTCGGGATCAAAATCGTTGCCTGCGGTCATGGCGTGTCAGTATACCCGGATCATGGCGAAAATCATCCGCAAGCATCCGTCCGAACCGAAACGCCGGCCTGCCAAACGCGCCAAGAAGTCTCGCAAAGCTCGTGTGGCCAAATCGAAGCCCGCGCGCGCGGCGAAACAATTGGCCAAGGCTTCGCCCAAATCCCCGAAACCAAAATCTCCAAGACCCTGGACGCAGGCCGAGATCTACGAAGCGTTCAGCCGCTTTCGCAAAGCCAATCCCGAGCCGAAGGGTGAGCTCGAACATCTTAATCCCTATACGCTGCTGGTCGCGGTCGTACTGTCGGCGCAGGCGACCGACTCAGGCGTCAACAAGGCGACGCGCGCGCTGTTTCAAGTGGCCGACACACCGCAAAAGATGCTCGCGCTCGGCGAGGAGAAAGTGCGCGAATACATCAAGACCATCGGGTTGTATCGCAACAAGGCGAAGAACGTCATCGCGCTGTCGGAAAAGCTGATCGCCGAATTCGGCGGCGAGGTGCCGCGCACCCGCGCTGAAATCGAATCGCTGCCCGGCGCGGGCCGCAAGACCGCCAATGTCGTGCTCAACATGGCGTTCGGTGAAGGCACCCTGGCGGTCGACACCCACGTGTTTCGCGTCGCCAACCGCACGGGGCTAGCGCCCGGCAACACGCCGCTCGAGGTGGAACTCGGTCTGATGCGCGTGGTTCCGCCCGAGTTCATGCTGCATGCGCATCACTGGCTGATCCTGCACGGCCGCTACACGTGTCTGGCGCGGAAGCCGCGCTGCGAGGTATGCTTGATCAACGATCTATGCCGGTGGCCCGAAAAGACGGTTTGAGGCATGATCACCGTCATATCTACCCGCGTCCTCGCATAATTCGTTGGCCAGGAGAATGATTTGGAAATGGAAGCGCCCTTGATCCGGCAGGATCAGATCAGTCCGGCTGCCGCTGGTCGGACCGGACCAACACCATCCGCGCCGGCCGCGCCCGCGCCATCCAATGCGCCAACTCCAAAGCCGCCGCCTGGTT
>JAQGKJ010000442.1 GCA_028290165.1 Bradyrhizobium sp.
GCCGGTCCCACGAATGGCTTGCCGGCAAGGTCTTCCTTGTCGCCGGGCTGCTCGCCGACCAGCATGATCTGCGCATCCTGCGGGCCTTCGCCGAACACGGTCTGCGTCGCGTCTTTCCAGAGATGACAGGCGCGGCAACGCGCGGCTTCCTCGCGCAGTGCCTCCAAGCTGTTGGCGAACGCCTGCTTGCGCTTCATCTGGTGTTCCGGACGTTTTTGCGATTCCTGCGTTTCGGTTGCGGCACTGGCGTCGCTGGCGATCGGAGGCTTAATCGTTGAAGCCTCCGGCAGGTTCCGTCGATACTTCTTCGGCGTCTCCTGCAGGGACAGCCGGGCCGGGTCGAGGACGCTGGCATAATAACGCCGCCAGGTTTCCTCCAGCCGGTCTTCGCCGGGCGTGTCGGCCTTGCTGACGCCCGGCGTGAAGGAGACGGTATGGCCGTCCCAATGCGCGCAGACATCCGGGGTGAGGATCGACCATGGCATGTCGGCGAAGCGCCGCGCGAAGAACGGCGAGGTCGCCTCGACGATGTGATGCTCCGGCTCGAACCAGGCGATGAATCGCGCTTTCTGTTCGCGTCCGATCTCGCGGAAGCGGACGGAGGCTTCCATCCTGTGCTGGTCGCGGTGCACGGCTTTCGCCATCGTTTGCGCACGCGACATTTCGGGATCGGTCGCAAGACTCAACAGCTCATGATTGCGCCGCAGCCGCCACAGCAGGCGATAAAGGATCGCAAAGCGCTCGGGGTGGCGGTGCAGGATGGCCGACTGCGCCAGCTCGACGAATTTGGCCGGTACATTGAAGGTGCTGTGCTGGGCTTCAAGCCGCAATGTTGCCGCCGGTAGCTCGAACAATTCGGGCTCGTGGCCTTGCACCGACCACGTCACCTCGGACGGCGGCACATGATGCAGCACAAGTCCGCGAGCTGCCTTCCGCCAGCCTTCGAAATCGGTTTCGCTGTCGAGGGTTATGAAATGCATCGAACTCTATTTCTCGCCGCACTCCGCGGTATTTGGCGGTATCCCACCGGATTTCCAGAGGATGCGTTGCCGTCCGTCCTTGAATCCCTTTGATTCCACTGGTGAATCACGGAAGCGCCGATCCCGATTGACTCCTTGGCCCATGTTAGCTTTATATTAGAACATATCATGAACAAATGAGCCAGAAGCGGGTTCACTTAACCGAACCTGCGACGACCCAAATTCAAGGAGCGGCGCATGAGCGGCGCACGCACGAACACGCTTGCGACTTTGCGCGGCAGCATCGAGCGCATCGAGACGCATGACGATGCGTACACCCCTCACAGGGTGACGCTCGGTCATGCCGATGCCGATGCGACGCTGCAGGGCGGTCTCGCCTTGGGCGCGATGCACGAGGTGTTTGCTGACGCCGGCCGGCAAAGCGCGGCGGCGACGGGTTTTGTCGCAGGCCTTGCGGGGCGGGCGGCGGCGCGAAAGCCGCTGGTCTGGGTGCGTCAGGATTTCACTGAAATTGAATCGGGCGCGCTGTCGATGAACGGGCTGGCCGAACTCGGTCTCGATCCGCGTCTTTTGGTGACGGTGCGCGCGGCGGATGTGGACACCGCATTGCGGACCGCCGCCGACGCATTCGCCTGCGATGCGCTGGGCGCGGTGGTGCTGGAAGTCTGGGGGCAGGCGCGACAACTCGATCTCGTCGCCAGCCGCAAGCTGACATTGGCCGCGCAGGCCTCGGGTGTCACCGGCCTGTTGCTGCGGGTGGCGGCTGAGCCTCTGCCCTCGACGGCGGAGACAAGATGGATCGTGCGCGCGGCGCATTCGCCGCCGACTCCGTCTCTAATGCCTGCGGCGTCTTTACGGCCGGCGGCGCCTTTAAGGCCTGCGGCGCTTGGCAGCGCATGGGGCGCGCCGCTGTTCGACGCACAGCTTGTCCGCAACCGTCATGGCCCTGTTGGCCGGTGGATTATGGAATGGAAATGTGATGAGTGCCTTTTCAGCGAACCGGCGGCGTATCCTCAGCCTGTGGCTGCCGCGCCTGCCCATCGACCGCATCAAGCGCCAACTCGCGCGCGCGAGCGCCGCGTCGGTTAAAGCGGTTTCGAGCGAAAGCCTGCCCAGCGTCGTTGTCGCCAAACAAAACAATGCGCTGCAGATTTTTGCGCTCGACGACGCGGCTGCGCGCCTCGGCCTTGATGTAGGTTTGCCGCTCGCCAATGCCCGCGCCATCTGCCCTGAATTAACAGTATTCGATGCCGATGAAGCGGCCGACGCCAGGATATTGAACGACATCGCCGACTGGTGCGACCGCTTCACGCCGCTGGTCGCGCTCGATGGCGCATGCGGCCTGTTTCTCGACATCACCGGCTGCGCCCATCTGTTCGGAGGCGAGGCCACGCTGATGCGGTCAGTATGTAGCGCGCTGGCGCGGCAGGGCTTTGCCGTAAGCAGCGCGATTGCCGGCACATCGATCTGCGCGCGCACGATGACGCGCTATGTCTCGGGAAACATCGTCGGCGATGGTGAAGAGGCCGATGCGGTCGCGCCGCTGCCGGTATCCGCACTCGGCGCCGATGATGCCATCACCCGTGGGCTGCGCCGGGCCGGACTGAAAACCATCGGCGATGTGGCTTCGCGCGCGCGCCATGAAATCACGGCGCGGTTCGGCGCTGATTTTACGACCTTGCTGGAACATGCATTGGGGCAGGGCGATGCGCCGATCAGTCCCCGAAAACCGCTGCCGGATTACATCGTGGAGAAACGCTTTGCCGAACCGATCGCCACCGAGGGCGTGATATCGGCGACGCTGTCCCGGCTGGGCAAGACGCTAATCATGTCGATGGACCGGCAGGGCAAGGGCGCGCGGCGGCTGGAAGCAAGTTTCTTCCGCACCGATGGCGCGGTTCGCACCATCATGGTCGACACCGGATTACCCGTGACTCGAGCTGAGGTGATCGACCGCCTGTTTCGCGAGCGGTTGGAGGCCCTGAACGATCCGCTCGATCCCGGCTTCGGGTTCGATCTCATTCGCCTGTCCGCAAGCCGCACCGAAATCGTGGTGCAGCAGCAGCGCGACCTCGATGCCAATGTGCATGACAATGACGAACTGGCTGCCCTGATCGACCGCATCGCCGCGCGCATCGGCGGCAAACGCGTGGTCGTGCACCTGCCGCAGGACACCCACATTCCGGAGCGCGCGGTACTGGCGGCGCCGGCGCAGCATCATCTGGCCGCAGCCACCCATGCGGTGTGGCCGGCGCGCGCCGATGGCGAGCCGCCGTTGCGGCCGTTGCGGCTGTTCGAGCGGCCGGAACAGATCAAAGTCATCGCGTAGGTGCCAGATGGTCCGCCCGCCCGCTTTGTCTGGCGCCGCGCCACCCACGCCGTGATCCGTGTCGAGGGTCCCGAGCGCGTCGCCATGGAGTGGTGGCGCGCGGAAGGCGCGATGCTGACGCGGGATTATTTCCGCGTCGAGGACGAGGCGGGTTTAAGGTTCTGGCTCTACCGCGACGGGCTTTAAGAACGCGAGATCGAACAGGAGGAAGGCAAGGCGGTTCAGCCGAACTGGTTCATGCACGGATTGTTCGCATGACCACCGCCCCTGCCTATGCGGAGATCGGAATCACGACGAATTTTTCGTTCCTGCGCGGCGGATCCCATCCGCAGGATTACGTGCATCAGGCGAG
>JAQGKJ010000457.1 GCA_028290165.1 Bradyrhizobium sp.
GAAAAAGTGAAATAACGGAGCGTTCCACCGAACTTTTGCGTTCATTGGTAAACACGATACTGGCGAAAAGCTCCGGGATTCCTGAGGTCCCTGGCGAGCATGCTGCCTCACAATTCCCCCCGTCCGCCGAGGATAGGGCCAGCGTGCGATCGCAACCACGAGCGCGGTTTTCTCCGACGCGGCGGTCGGTGCAACCGGTTCAAGGACCCTATGTCACACCTTGGAACCCCAAACGGAACCGCGCATCGCGGAGAGCGACAACCGGGTCGGCAAAACCGGTCGTGACCTGGATCACATACTCTGTGTGAACCGCGACTAGCATACCCGCAACAAATCTCACGCCGAGATTAATTGCGGGAGAACGTCATGAGCCTCTTCAAGGGAACTTTATTAGCTGCGTGTTTTTTGGCCAGTGCGCTGGCGTTAGGGTCGACCAAACCGGCTCATGCCGAGACGATGGAGAAGCCGGCGAATGTCGGCAATCCCGTCGCCTTGATGGGTCCGGAACAGCGGATCGCGCTAGTGATCGGCAATTCGAACTACCAGAACGTCGGCCAGCTGCCTAATCCCGCCAACGACGCCAAGGCCGTCGCCCAACTCCTCAACAGCGCGGGCTTCGAGGTGATTTCAGCGACCGACCTCAATCACAATCAGATGATCCAGGCCATCCAGGATTTTTCCGGCAAGATCGCCGGCCGCGGCCCGAACACCGTGGCGATGGTGTATTATGCCGGTCACGGCGTGCAGCTCGCGGGTGAAAATTATCTCGTTCCGGTCGATGCGAGGATTTCCTCCGAGCCCGATCTGATCAATGGTTCGGTCCGGCTTGTCGACGTGATGGCGACGCTGGAGGCGATCCCGAGCCGGATGCGGATCGTCATCCTCGATGCCTGCCGCAACAATCCTTTCCCCACGCTCAACGAAGCGGGACGCGGGCTTGCGATCGTCGATGCGCCGAACGGCTCCATCGTAGGTTATTCGACGGCGCCCGGTACGGAAGCGCTCGACGGCGCCGGCGATCACAGTCCGTATACCGCGGCATTCCTGCGCGAGGCGCATGAGAAGAACCTGCCGATCGAGCAATTATTCAAGCGTGTCCGTCTTGACGTGAACAATTCGACCAGTGGGCAGCAGACCCCCTGGGAAAGCTCCTCGCTGACCAGCGACTTCTATTTCTTCGGCGATACCGCGGTTGCGGCAACCCAAGCGCCGGCGCGGGTGCAAACCGCCTATGCGGCCGACAATCTCCCGTCGCGCGCCGTACACCAGGCCTATGACTATGTACTGGCGGAAAATTCCGTTGAGAACTATCAGGAATTCATCCGGCTTTACCCCCACGACCCGCTCTGCGATCGCATCCGCGCGCTGCTGGCGAGCCTCATGCTGGCGCAAGCCTGGCACAACACAGTGATCGCCAATTCTCCGGTCGCCTATCACGCATTCTATGACAAGTACTCGAACAGCCCATATGCGCAGAATGCCCTGAAACTTGCGGAGCAGCCGAAGATGATCCCGCTTTTGCAGCCGAAACAGATTCTCTTGCCGCCCACCGTCAAATTCGGCGGCGTCGGCTTGCAGGGCGGACCAGGCTCCGTAGCTATCGACAAGACAGGCATCGGCAATGGCGGTCAGATCGTCACGTTAAAACCTCTCGGCGCTAACGCATCGTCCGGGAATAACGGAGGCGGCAAGATCGTCGAATTGCCGAGCGGTGGCTTGAACAAGTCAGGCACGCTGCAGGACTCGAAGTTCAACGGCACGCTGCAGAATTCCAAACTCAATGGAACGCTGCAGAATTCCAAGCTCAATAGCGAGGTGACCCATATCGACGGGCGGCCTGCGAAATTTGAGGAGCGGCCGGTGAAATCCTTCGCGCCCCTTCACGTCAATTCGCAACCGACCGAATTCCACAAGGAACAAGGTTTCGGGAATGCCGGTAACAGCGTCCATATGGCGCAGTTTCACGGACCTGCGATGCAGCCGATGGCGCGATCCGGCGGCATGATGATGCACCATTAAAGCCTGATACCGTCTGGAGAACCGTGAGGGCGCAGTACGAAAGTATTGCGCCCTCGCCTATAGCCGGATCGAGCCGTCCAGGATGCACGTATAAGCCTCGGCATCGATCGAACGATAAGCACCAGACGCCAGGTCCCTGAACAAAAGCGGGTCCGTCACGAGACCGGGATCGAATCCCTCGCGAGCCAATTGATGCTTTTTCTGCTTGAAGGTTTCGGTGGTCTCGAGCGTGGCGCTGATCCGGACAAAGACCGGCTGCGCATAGGCCGGCAGCCGGCGCGCGATATGATGCTGGAGTTCCGTCAGATCAAAACGATCGTCGACCACGACCGCCGCCATTCCGGCGCGGCCGTCGGCGCCGGGAATCTCCACGCCATAGGTGGTGGCGTCGATCACGCCCGGGCAATCCACAATGGCTTCGTTCACTTCCGAGGTCGCGACATTCTCGCCCTTCCAGCGGAAGGTATCGCCGACCCGGTCGACAAAGTGGAAATAGCCGGCCTCGTCCAGCCGCATCAGATCGCCGGTACGAAACCAGGCGTCGCCTTGCGCAAGCACGTTCCGCAGAATTTTCTTTTCGGTCTCGCCTGCGTCAGTATAGCCCTCGAAGCGGCCGCCGCCCTCGTCGGCCGTGCCGATCCGCCCCACGGCTTCGCCGACTTCGCCGCGGGCGCACGCGACACAAAGACCGTCCTCGCTGCGAACGGGCGCGCCGGTTTCCGTATCGACGCGAACGATCGCCGCCGGAAAGCGATGCGCCAAAAGCGGCGGAATCCGGCCGATCGCGCCGGGCTTGCCCTCGACATTGTAGAGCGAGAAATTGCCTTCGGTCGCCGCATAGAACTCGAGTATTTGCGGAATGGCGAAGCGCGCCTGAAAAGCTTCCCAGATATCGCCGCGCAGGCCGTTGCCGCAGGCCAGCCGAAGCCGGTGCTTGCTCTCGAATTCGGAACTGGGTGCTTTCAGAAGATAACGGCAAAGCTCGCCGATATACTGGAACAGTGTGCAGTCCCAGCGCACGATATCGTGCCAGAAGCTCTTGGCGGAAAATTTGTCTGCGAGCACCACCGATGCGCCCGCGCTCAGCATGCTGCATGGCGCGACGATGCCGCCGACGCTGTGATAGACCGGCAGGCAATCGTACAGCCGGTCCTCTGGGGAAGTGCCCGCCAGCCCGGCAAACCAGCCGCCCCAGTTCAGGATGCGCCGGTGACTGATGCTGGCTGCCTTCGGCAGGCCGGTGGTGCCGGAGGTGTAGATCAACAGCGCGCGATCATCGATGGTGACCCCGCGCCGCTCGGTCGGCGACAACGGGCCGCCATCCATCTGTTCCAGCGCCGCGCCGAGACTGGCTTCGTTGGCGTGGCCGTGCATCCAGATTTTTGGCGCGCGGTTCAAAAACGGCAATGCGGTTTCGAAGACACCGCCAAGTTCGTTGGCGAGGATGACATGGTCCGCGTCCGCAACGTTGATGCAATGGGACAGCGACGGCCCGACCAGTTTGGTATTGATAAGCGCGACGATGCCGCCGACTTTGGTGATGCCGAGCCAGGCGGCGATGTAATCCGGGCGGCTCGACATGATCAGGCACACGGTGTCGCCGGCTTCTATGCCGGCCGATAACGCCCAGCGCGCGTAGCGGTTGATCCTCTCCGCCAGGGTTTTGTAGCTGAAGGCCTCGGCCTCCGAGATCAAAGCGGGCCGGTCCGGTTGTCGTTTCGACCAGTCCTCGACAACATCGGCAAACAATCGGCAGGGATCGGCCTCGATGCGGGACGTCAGTTCGATGGCCTTCAGCCAGCTTTTGGCGGCAGACGGCTTGCCGCGCGGCGGTCGGCTGATTGTCGAAGGCTCGATGACGTCTGCGTTCATGGCTTGGTACTTGCTGATGCTGGACAACGTATAGCCAAGCCAGCCTGACCAAGGGTTAACCGGCAGAGTTAAATGCCTGGATACGTGCCGGTGTCCCATCGTCTGATTAGTTCACCGGCAACCGCCCGCTCCACGGGCATTTTCGCCGGCCATACCTGAACTTTACCACGACGATCGGAATGGGGTGCGGTGCAACCGGATTCCTGCGATATCGGCCTCAATCCATGAGAGGCCGCGATGATCAGCAAAAGAACTTTCCTTCAATCGGCGGCCTGTGTCGCGCTTGCGTTGTTTGGCACCGGCGCGATGGCGCCGGCGCAGGCTGATTCAGTCTATCCGTCACATCCCGTGCGATGGGTGGTGCCTTATGCCGCGGGCGGCGCCACCGACGTGCTTTCGCGTTTGATTTGCCAGCGCCTGTCGGAGCGCCTGGGCCAGCCCTTCATCGTCGAGAACAAGCCCGGCGCCGGCAGCAACATCGGCACCCAGGCCGTGATCGCCTCGCCGCCGGACGGCTACACTTTATTGCTGACCAGCACGGCCAACGCCATCAACACCTCGTTCG
>JAQGKJ010000484.1 GCA_028290165.1 Bradyrhizobium sp.
AGCGCAAGCTGAAGGTCGTGGTCGCCTGCGGCAACGGCACCGCGGGCGCGTTCGCACCGCAGGTGATGGAAGCGATCGGCTGCGAGGTGGTGCCGCTCGACACCGAGCTCGATCATACTTTTCCGAAATACAATCCCAATCCCGAAGACATGGAAATGCTGCACGCGATCCGCGACGCGGTGCTCGAGCACAAGGCCGACGTCGGCTTAGGTTTCGACGGCGACGGTGACCGCTGCGGCGTGGTCGACAATACCGGCGAAGAGATCTTTGCCGACAAGGTGGGTGTGATGCTGGCGCGCGACATGTCGGCGATCACCAAGAACGCCCAGTTCGTGGTCGACGTCAAATCGACTGGCCTGTTCATCACCGATCCGGTGCTGCAAAAGCAGGGCGCCAGGACCACCTACTGGAAGACCGGTCATTCCTACATGAAGCGCCGCACCAACGAGTTGGGGGCGCTCGCGGGTTTCGAGAAGTCCGGCCACTTCTTCTTCAACAAGCCGTTCGGCCGCGGTTATGACGACGGCCTGATCTCGGCGATTGCGGTCTGCGAGATGCTGGATCGGGCGCCCGGCAAGTCGATGGCGGATTTGAAAGATGCGCTGCCGAAAACGTGGTCGTCGCCGACGATGTCGCCGCATTGCGCCGACGAGACCAAATACGGCGTCGTCGACGCGGTGGTGAAGCATTTCGAGGCGATGCAGAAGAAGGGCGAGAAGGTTTCGGGGCAAAAGATCCGCGATCTCGTCACCGTCAACGGCGTCCGCGTCACCGCCGAGGATGGCAGCTGGGGCTTGGTGCGGGCCTCCTCCAACAAGCCGGAACTGGTGGTCGTGGTCGAGAGCCCGGTCAGCGAACGGCGTATGCGCGACATGTTCGAGGCGATGGATTCGGTGCTGCGCACGCATCCCGAGGTCGGCGAGTACAATCAGAAGATTTGAGGCTTTTCGACTCGTCATCGCCGGGCTTGACCCGCGAGCAACACTGACGGTCGTCACACCCCGCGAAAGCGCGGTATCCAGTACGCCGATCGCCCGCCTTCGCGGGCGATGACAGAGTAATGCGGCGACGAAGCCCTACGCCATCGCCGGTATCGGCAACGCGGTGACCGACTTGATCTTCTCCATCGCGAAACGCGAGGTGACGTTCTTCAGCGGCACCGCGCCGATCAACTTTTTATAGAATACGTCGTAGCTCTGCATGTCGGCGACGACGACGCGCAGCATGTAGTCGACGTCGCCGGCCATCCGGTAAAACTCCATCACCTCCGGCATCGCGCTGACGGCGTCGGCGAATTTCCGCAGCCAGGCCTCGGAATGATCGGCGCTCTCGACCGAAACGAAAACCGAGATGCCGAGCCCGATCTTGTTCTGGTCGACCAGCGCGACCCGGCGCAGGATCACGCCGTCGGCTTCCAGGCGCTGGATGCGCTTCCAGCACGGTGTCGAGGAAAGCCCCACCCGGTCGCCGATCTCGGCGACGGAGAGCGAAGCGTCCTCCTGAAGCACCGTCAGAATCTTTCGGTCGATGGCGTCGAGGCGGCGGTTGGGCTCATGGAGCTGAACGGCGAGGTCGGTCATGAGAACTTTGTTCCATTTATGGAGCGGATTACCCTCATATATAGAAGATTCTTCTATGACAAGCCCCTATCGGTCCGTCCGCGCCGTACCGGGCGCCGGGGCCTAGCTCAAAAGCTCTGAGACTTCAGCACGTTGCGGGGCTGCAAAGGCGCCGCCGAAGCGGGTGCATTTCAGGGCTGCGGCGGCCGAGGCGAACCGCAGCGCTTCCGGAATGTCCTGATTTTCGGTGATGGCGAGCGCGAAGGCGCCATGGAATACGTCGCCGGCGCCGAGCGTATCCACGGTATGCACCGGGAAGGCCGGGGTCTGCTGCAGGTTCTGCTGTTCGTCGAGCCAGAGTGTGCCTTGCGCGCCGCGGGTTCCCGCCAGGAACGACGGGGTTAGTTTTGCAACTTTCTTCAGCGCCTCGCCGTCGTCGGGAACGCCGGCGGTGGACTGCAGCGCCTCGCTGGAAAACACCAGATGCGAGGACGCCGTGAGCAGGCCCTCCCGCATCGACATGGTGCGGTCGACGTCGACGATGACGGGAATGCCGCGCCGGCGCGCCTCGGCGCAGAGATCGGTGCAGAATTCCGCGCAGCGGTTCTCGGTCAGGATGGCGTGACAATCCTCCAGCAGTTCGTCGGCATCCGGCAATTGTACCTTCCACAACTCCGGATCGCGGAAGGTGACGATGGTGCGCTCGCCGCTCGGGTCGATCATGATGTTCGAGATCGGCGTCACCAGCCCCGGCATGTGCACGATGTGTTTGGTGTCGATGCCCTCATGCGCGAGCTTGTCGAAAATATAACGGCTCGATGTCTCCCGCGCGTCGCCCATCGGGCCGCAGATCGAGGCGCGGCCGCCGAGGCGCACGATACCGATCGCCGCGTTGAGCGCGTTGCCGCCGCAGATCTCGTCGAAATGGCTGGCATTCACCTTGAAGCCGCGCTCCGGCAGTTCCTGAATCCGAAACGTCAGGTCGCGCACCGGCATGCCGATGCAGAGAATGCGCGGAGGGATTTTCGGCGCGGCAGCCTGAAAGTTCATCGGCTCGTCCATCATGTCCGTCCAGCCCTCCGACGGAACCTGATATTCGCTATTAATCGACTACCCATTGGCGGGGTTCCAGCTATGCGCGTTTGCCCAAGTCTATCTGCAGCCAGCGCCCGACTAAATGATGGGCACTGGCAAACGGGTGAGGCCCTGCAAGGCCGTCAGGATGTTCCCGCTTCAGCATCAGGGTTGCTTCCGCGCGGTCGAACCAGCGCGCGTCTTCCAGCTCAGTGCGGTCGACGACGATGTCCTCATTGGTGGCGCGCGCGGTGCATCCGATCATCAGGGATGACGGATAGGGCCAGGGCTGCGTCATGTAATAGTTGACATCGGTGCAGCGGATTCCGGATTCCTCAAAAATCTCGCGCCGGACCGCGTCCTCGATGGTCTCGGCGGCCTCGACGAATCCTGCGAGGCACGAATACATCCCGGCCGGGAATTGCTTCTGCCGCCCGAGCAGGCATTTGTCGCCGGAGGTGACCAGCATGATCACGACGGGGTCGGTGCGCGGAAAATGCTCGGCCCTGCAGTTGGGGCAGTCGCGCTTCCAGCCGCCTTCCTTCATTGCCGTGCGGGTTCCGCAATTGGCGCAGTAGCCATGGCGCTGATGCCAGCTCACCATCGATTTCGCCATCGCGATCGCGGAGAGCTGATCGGGCGGCACCACGCCCTGCATCGCCATGCCGCGCAGTTCGGTGACCGCGACGTCGTTACGCGGCAGCAATTGCTCCACCGCTGCGGCCGAGATGCCCATGCCGAACACGGCGGCGCCGTCGCGCAGGCCCAAGAAGATCGTGCCGGGATTGGCGCCGAATTTCAGCGCTTCGTCGATGCCGAGGAGCGCGCGCGGACCTTCCGCCTCCTGCTTCACCACCAGCGAGTCACGGTAGACCACATAGGCGCGGGCATCGCGGTGCCCCTCGAGTGCCATTAGTTTTGCATCGTCGCCGCGCAGATGCGCGGCGCGATCGAGAATATTGCTGACGAAGGCTGGCCGCCCCAGGGGAAACTTGTCGAATGCTGTCATGTCCTAACCAAGCCAGATCTTGCGGCGAAGCGCGCTGATGAAGGTCTGCACTTCCTCCGCGTCATGCGCGAGCGGCGGCATCACCCCCCAGACCGGACGCGGCCAGGCGGCGTCGCTGGAGCGGCGGGCGATGACGTGCACGTGCAGTTGCGGCACCAGGTTGCCAAGCGCGGCGATATTCAGCTTGTCGCACCTGGTGACCTCTTTCAGCGCGCGGGCGACGCGGCTGATCTCGGTCATCAACTGCGACTGCTCGACCTCGTCGAGATCGATGATCTCCGCGGCCTCATGCCGGCGCGGCACCAGCAACAGCCACGGGTAGTGCGCATCCTTGATGACCAGCACCCGGCACAGCGGCAGGTCGCCGATGTCGATGGTGTCTTCCTTGAGCCGGGAGTGTAGCGACCAGGTGGAGGCGTTGGCGGGCATGCATTTTCCTTCGTCATGCCGGCCTTGCCGCCTTCGCTAAAGCTTCGGCGAGCCCGGGACTGGTGGCCCGTCGAAGCCTCGGCCTAGACGGGTGCCGGGCATCCTCGTCCTGACGGTATCGCTACAAGAAAGACGTGGATGGCCGAACATCTTGCGTGAAAACGCGCTTCGCGCTTTTGCCCGGCCATGACGGCAACTAAAGCCTTTCCGTGTTTCTGCACAAGCCCCGCAAACGAGCCCCCGCCACGCTTGCTTTCCGCCCCTTTTGGCCCCAAATAAGGGCCGGGAGATTGGCGGTGGACGAGCCACTCGCCAACCGGGTCAGGTCCGGAAGGAAGCAGCCCTAACGAGGTCCGGATCGGGTCGCTCGTCAATCTCCTACCTGTTTTTTGAGCGAATCGCGCAAGATGGGGTGGCCCGCCCTGCGCTGGATTCTGTTCCCTTTCCGCAACGCCGGCTTCGAGAGACAATCAGAGTTGCGGATCGATCGATGACCGACGCTGGCGCGCCCCTAATGCCCCCCAACGAATCCGACAGCACCCATCAAGGCGGCTTCGACCTCGGCGGGCCGCCTGAGGCCGGCAAGCACTACCGCGTGCTGGCGCGCAAATACCGCCCCTCCAGCTTTGAGGACCTGATCGGCCAGGATGCCGTGGTCCGCACCGTTTCGAATGCCTTCGAGACCGGGCGAATCCCGCAAGCCTGGATTTTGACCGGCGTGCGCGGGGTCGGAAAGACCACGACCGCACGCATTCTCGCGCGCGCGCTCAATTACGAACTGCCGGACGGATCGGTGAAGGGACCGACCATCCACATGAAGGTGCCCGGCGCGCATTGCCAGGCGATCATGGAAAGCCGGCACATGGACGTGCTGGAAATGGACGCCGCGTCCCACACCGGCGTGGACGACGTGCGCCAGATCAACGACAGCGTGCGCTACGCGCCGGCCAGCGCCCGCTACAAGGTCTACATCATCGACGAAGTCCATATGCTCTCGACCGCGGCGTTCAACGCGTTCCTGAAGACACTGGAAGAGCCGCCGGAGCACGCCAAATTCGTCTTCGCCACCACCGAAATCCGAAAGGTGCCGGTGACGGTGCTGTCGCGCTGCCAGCGGTTTGACTTGCGCCGGGTCGAGGCCGATGTGCTGATGGGCCATCTTGGCAATATCGCGGCCCGGGAAAATGTCGAGGTCGAGCCGGAGGCGCTCGGCATCATCGCGCGCGCGGCCGAAGGTTCGGTGCGCGATTCGCTGTCGCTGTTCGATCAGGCGATCGCGCATGCGGCGGGCGTCGTACGGGCCGATGCGGTGCGGCAGATGCTGGGTCTCGCCGACCGTACCCGCGTCATCGATCTCTTTGATTCGCTGGCGCGCGGCGACATCGCCAGCGCCTTCGCCGAATTTCGCGAGCAGTATGACGTCGGCGCCGATCCGATTGTGGTGCTCTCCGACCTCG
>JAQGKJ010000494.1 GCA_028290165.1 Bradyrhizobium sp.
TTTAAGTAATTCGGCCTTGATGGTCAGCTTGCGGCACATAGCCAAGCATCACTGCGATACAACGGTGCGTCAGTTATCGAACGCGCGCTAGACTCGCGCACCCGCTACAGTCTCAAGAAGGATGCGAAGGCCTCGGATGGGCCGTCTACTCCGCCGCGATCTGCCGCGGCGCCGGCGGTGGATTGACGAGGTCCTTCGCCAGCTGCTCATAACGCGTCTTTGCATCCCGTACCGATTTCTCCTTCACCGGCCCGTAGCCGCGGATGCGATCCGGCAGCGAGAGAATTTCGATCGCGGTATCCAGGTTAAGCGGCGAAAGCACGCCGAGCACATGGGCAACGTCCTTTTCGTAGCCCGCGATCAGGTCGCGTTCGAGCCTGCGGTCGGGGCTGTAACCGAAGATGTCGAAGGCGGTGCCGCGCAGGCCACGCATCTTTGCCAGCAAACGGAACACCGGCATCATCCACGCTCCGAATGCGCGCTTGCGCGGCCGTCCGAGCGCATCCTTGGCCCCTCCCAGCAGCGGCGGGGCGAGGTTAAAACTGAGCTTGAAGTCGCCGTCGAACTGGTCGCGGATCTGCTTCTCAAAACGACCGTCGGTGTAGAGCCGCGCCACCTCGTATTCGTCCTTGTAGGCCAGCAGCTTGGCGTAGCTGATCGCAACTGCGCGCGGCAGCGTGTCATCAAAACCGCCAGTGGCGGCGGCGTTGCGCACCTGCGTCACCAGGTTGCGGTAGCGTTCGGCGAGCTTTTCGTTCTGGTAGTCGGTCAGGAGCGCGCTGCGGTGCGCGATGATTTCCTCAAGCGACATCTCGTCCTGCGTCTTCGGCGCAACCGTGTCGTCCTGGCCCTTCATCATCGCAGCGAGCCGCGCGGGATCGGCGGCCGCCAGACGCCCAAGCTGGAACGCCTGCGTGTTCATCTTGATCGCGACGCCGTTGACCTCGATCGCCTGCTCGATCGCCTTGGCTGACAGCGGCAACATTCCCTTCTGATAGGCAAAGCCCATCATCATCATGTTGGTGGCGATGGAATCGCCGAGCAGGATTTCGGCGGGTTTTGTGAAATCGAAGAACGAGGAATCCTTGCGCAACGCCGTTTCCAGTACATGGTTGACCTTACGGCTCTGGAAATTGAAATCGCGGTTGAGGATGAAATCGGCCGTGGGGATGACGTGACTGTTGATGACGCCAAAGGTGCGGCTGGATTCGCAGAGCGTCATGGTCTCCTTGGCGGCCGCCACGACCTCGTCGGCCGCAATCACGAGATCGGCGGTGCCGGTCACGATGCGCGAACAGGTGACGTCGGCGGTATGCTCGGACAGCCGCACATGGCTCAGCACCGCGCCGCCCTTCTGCGCCAACCCCGACATATCCAGGATCATGCTGGCCTTGCCCTCAATATGCGCGGCCATGCCGAGCAGCGCGCCAATCGTCAGCACGCCGGTGCCGCCGACGCCGCCGACGGCGACGTTGTAGGGCCGATCCAGCGAGGGCCGCGATGCAGGTTCAGGCAAGTCGCCGATATTGCCGAGATCGGCCGGCGCGCGGCGGCGCAGCTTGCCGCCGTCGATCGTGACAAACGACGGGCAGAAGCCCTTCAGGCAGGAATAATCCTTGTTGCAGGTCGACTGGTTGATGGTGCGCTTGCGTCCCAGTTCGGTCTCCAGCGGCTCGACCGAGATGCAGTTCGACTGCACCGAGCAATCGCCGCAGCCTTCGCACACCGCGGGATTGATCAGCACGCGGCGCTGCGGATCCTCCATCGTGCCGCGTTTGCGGCGGCGGCGCTTTTCCGCGGCACAGGTCTGCACGAACACGATCGCGGAAGCGCCCTTCACCTGGCGCAGCTTCTTCTGGACCGCGTCGAGCTCGTCGCGATGCGCGGTCCTGGTGCCGGGCGCGATTTCGGACGCTGGATAGGCGTCGGGATTTTCCGACACCAGATAGATCTCGCGGATGCCTTCGGAGTGCAGCTGGAAAGTGATCTGCTGCGGCGACAGGTCGCCGTCGACGTGCTGGCCGCCGGTCATCGCGGTCGCGTCGTTATAAAGGATCTTGTAGGTGATATTCGCGCCGGACGAGACCGCCTGACGGATCGCCAGACTGCCGGAGTGAAAATAGGTGCCGTCGCCGAGATTGGCGAAGACATGCTGCTCGTCGGTGAAGGGCGCCACGCCCACCCACGGCACGCCCTCGCCCCCCATATGGGTGTAGGTTTCGGTGTTGCGATCCATCCACAACGCCATGAAGTGGCAGCCGATACCGGCAAAGGCGCGGCTGCCTTCGGGCACTTTGGTCGAGGTGTTGTGCGGACAGCCCGAGCAGAAATACGGCGTGCGGCTGATCGGCGCCACCGCCTGCATCTGGGTGGCCTCACGGCCGTTGAACCAGTCGGCCTTGGCGCGCAACATGGCCGCGATCTCGGGATTGAGATTGAGGCGAAGCAGCCGCTCGGTCAGCGAACTCGCCAGCGATGCTACGCTGAGCTCGGCGGCGAATGTC
>JAQGKJ010000502.1 GCA_028290165.1 Bradyrhizobium sp.
AAAAGGTGCGTACTTGCCGTTGATCTTGCAACCAACCGCGCTGTTGCCGACGTCGGTATGCACGGCATAGGCGAAATCGATGACGTTGGCCTGGCGCGGCAGCGCGATCAGTTTGCCCTTCGGCGTAAAGCAGAACACCTGATCGTGGAACAGCTCGAGCTTGGTGTGCTCCAAAAACTCTTCCGGATTAGCGCCATCGGACAGGACCGCGATGGTGTGGCGCAGCCAGGCAAACGCGTTGGATTCGCGTTTCAAGAGTTCGGTCGGCGAACCCACGCCATCCTTGTAGAAGGCATGCGCGGCGATGCCGAGTTCGGCGATCTGGTCCATTTCCTCGGTGCGGATCTGCAACTCGACGCGCTGGTTGCCGGGACCGATCACGGTGGTGTGGATGGAACGATAGTCGTTCTGCTTCGGCGTCGAGATGTAATCCTTGAACCTGCCGGGTACCACGGGCCAGGTGGTGTGCACGATGCCGAGCGCGCGATAGCAGGCTTCGACGTCCCGCAGCACGACGCGGAATCCGAAGATGTCGGATAATTGTTCGAAGCCGACCGACTTGCGCTCCATCTTGGTCCAGATCGAAAACGGCTGCTTGCGCCGGCCATAGACATGCGCCGTCATTCCGTTCTTCTGCAGGTTCCTCGAGAGCTGGCTTTCGATTTCGCCGATCAGGTTGCGGTTGCGCTCGGCCAGCGAATCCAGCCGCTGCATCACCACCGTATAGGCTTCCGGATCGAGCGTTCGGAATGACAGGTCCTCTAGTTCTTCCCGCATCTCCTGCATGCCCATCCGGCCGGCGAGCGGCGCATAGATGTCGAGCGTCTCCTCGGCGATCCGGTGGCGCGAAGTGGGCGGCACGAATTCCAGCGTCCGCATATTGTGCAGGCGGTCGGCGAGCTTGATCAGGAGCACGCGGACATCGTCGGCGATTGCCAGCAGAAGCTTGCGCAGGTTTTCCGCCTGCTTGGCCTCGCGCGACACCAGTTCCAGGCGCTTCAATTTGGTGAGACCTTCCACCAGCGCGCCGATCTCGGGCCCGAAAATGTGATCGATTTCGGCGCGGGTAGCCTCCGTATCCTCGATGGTGTCGTGCAGCAGCGCCGCGACGATGGTGGCGTCGTCGAGCTTGAGGTCGGTGAGGATCGCCGCGACTTCGAGCGGATGGGAGAAAAACGGATCGCCGGAGGCGCGGGTCTGCGCGCCATGCGCCTTCATGGCGTAGACGTAGGCCCGGTTGAGCAGGTCCTCATTGGTATCGGGATTATAGGACCTGACGCGTTCGACCAGATCGTATTGCCGCATCATGCGCGAACGCGGCGATTTGGCCGGCCTCACCGCAACAGGCGACGAGGGCGCCACCGCGACCGATTCGGTCGCGGCCTGCATCTGCCCCGCGCTGCGGCGCCAATACGCCATCGCAATCACTGCCTTCCCATGCGGGCGCCGAACCAGCCCGCTCGTACCTGTTGCCGTCTCGAGCGAAACACCACCCTTCCGGGTCACGGAAACGCTCGATTTCGGATAGCCGGACGCAGTCTAGCGCCAAACCGGCGGTGCTCCGATCAAATCGAAGACAGCCTTTGCGGATTCTGACCGCGCCCGCGATCGACGCATGGTAACCAGGAAAAGGTCAAAAAAAGCAAAGGCCCGGACAAAAGTCCGGGCCTTTGGCAAATTGGACCGGATTGGAACACCCGGGCTGTAATGTGAACGCCTTACTCGTCCTCTTCCGGCTGCTCTTCCGGAGGAGCCAGACCCTCGAGGCCCTTCAGGAGTTCCTCCTCGGTCATGCGCTCGACGGCGACCTCGGTATCGTCGGCATCGACGCTGGCGCCCGCCGACCCGATCAAGGGCACCGTATCGGGCTCCGGCTCGTCCACTTCGACGAATTTCTGCAGTGAATGCACCAGTTCTTCGCGCAAATCCTCGGGAGAAATCGTCGAATCCGCAATTTCTCGTAGCGACACGACCGGGTTTTTGTCATTATCACGATCAATCGTAAGTTGTGAACCGGACGAGATCATGCGGGCGCGATGCGCCGCCAACAGGACCAGGTCGAACCGGTTGTCGACCTTATCAATGCAATCTTCCACGGTGACGCGCGCCATAGACTGTCGCTTTCGTTAAATGGGACCGAAAATGTTGATTGTGCGCGCTAGTTATAGGGGCCGAAGGCTTTTCGCAAGACCATTTTGTGATTTGGCCCTCACAATCGCCTCTGATAACCCATCCAGGGGGCCTACCGGCCGGAGCGCCCGGAGCCGTCACAAGCGGTTGTTCGGACAAGAAAACGCTTCATTGCGCGGCCAAGAGTATACATCTATTGCCCTTACCTCTCCTTATTTGCGGTGGCGTCTGTCCAGACTGATCCGCCGGGCTATGGCAGTATCGTTCTTTGAAATGCGCGGCCCGCTGCCGCCGCGCCAAAAAAGGTTTATCAACAACAAAACCGCGAGAAACTGAATGTCCCCTACTTCTGCTTCCAACAAAATCGCGCTCTTTATCGATGGCGCCAATCTCTATGCAACCGCCAAGACGCTGGGCTTCGACATCGACTACAAGCGCCTCCTCAAGGAATTCCAGAGCCGGGGGACACTGCTTCGCGCGTTCTACTACACCGCGATCATCGAGGATCAGGAATATTCGTCGATCCGTCCGCTGATCGACTGGCTCGATTACAACGGCTACACCGTCGTCACCAAGGCCGCTAAGGAATTCTTCGACGCCGGCGGCCGCCGCAAGGTAAAGGGCAACATGGACATCGAGCTCGCGGTCGATGCGATGGAGCTCGCCGAGCACGTCGATCAGATCGTGCTGTTTTCCGGCGACGGCGATTTCCGCCCGCTGGTCGCGGCGGTGCAG
>JAQGKJ010000524.1 GCA_028290165.1 Bradyrhizobium sp.
CGAGGTCATTGGGGAAATCTCCCTGGTTCACGTCTCTGCCCGCAAAACCCATGTTACCAAAGCGCTCGGCGCGGAAAAAGTCAGCGCTACTGTCTATCCCTGATATCCCCGTCATGCTGCATCGCCGGTGACATGGTTAAAAAACAGTGAAATCAACCCGTTGAAGAGTCCTTAAATAAATTCGCCGAACCTGCGCGGATGACGCGCGGAGTTCGTTTGTATCTCGTCGGCTCCTTCGTCCTTGTCTCGCTATCGGGCTGCGGCCGCGGATTTTTTCAGTCCGCGGAGCGCGAACCGTGGCGGGCCGAGGCCGAAATCGCCTGCCTGAAATCCGGCGCCGTCAAGGAGACCCCCGAACTGGTCCGGATCAGCCCGATTTCGGGCCCGGGCGTTTGCGGCGCCGAGTTTCCGCTCAAGGTCGCAGCGCTGGGCGAAAGCAGCGGCACGTTCGGTTTTGCCGACGATAATTTGCGGCCGCCCGGCAATATCGGCCGTACGCCGCGCTGGCCGATCTCGCAGCCGCCTCCGCCGCAGGCCTCGCCTTCTTATCCCGACACTGCCGTGCGCCAGCCCAGCTACGGCGCGTCCTCCGGCGGCCCGATTTCATTGTCGGCGCCCGGCGTCGCGCCACCGGAAGAAGATGAGATCGATCTGCCGCCCGAGGGCACGCCTGGGTTGAAACAGACGCAGCACCGCGGACCCTATCAGGATACGCAAGGCTACCCGCCGCGCGAGCGCACTTCGGCGCCTTATTCGCAGCGGCCGGTTGCCGCCCCCGATGTGCTGCAGCCCCTGCCGCGGCTCGGGCCCGCGCAAGGAAATTCCGTCGCAGCCTTTGGCCCGGTCGCGGTGAAGCCGGCCGCGACGCTGGCATGTCCGATCGTCTCGGTGCTCGACCGCTGGCTTGCCGATTCCGTGCAGCCCGCGGCCCAGCGCTGGTTCGGCGCGCGCGTGGTCGAGATCAAGCAGATATCGGCCTATTCATGTCGCGGCATGAACGTCAATTCGAACGCGCATATTTCCGAGCACGCCTTCGGCAACGCGCTGGATATCGCAGGCTTCACGCTCGCCGACGGACGGCATATTTCGGTCAAGGACGGCTGGAGGGGCATGCCGGAAGAGCAGGGCTTTCTGCGCGACGTGCAGGCGGCGGCCTGCCAGCAATTCACCACCGTGCTGGCGCCGGGCTCCAACGTCTATCACTACGATCATATCCACGTCGATCTGATGCGCCGTGCGTCGAGGCGCCTGATCTGCCAGCCGGCCGCAGTGTCGGGCGAGGAAGTCGCGGCGCGGGCAGGGGGACGCAACTCCTATGCGTCGCGCGACCCGTTTGTCACGGGATCGCTCGGCGGCAACAAACACGTGGTCCATCGGCACAAGCCCAGGGTCGACGAGGAAGACGAGTTCGAGGACGAGTAGGAAGTTGCTTGAGTGCGACCGGTTGGCGTCGACCCCTGTGAACTCATAAACCCAGGGCGACGTCCGCGTTGCGCCAGGTTTGTTTGGCCCCCTGACGCAGCGTTACCATGCGAGCACCCCCTTCAGACCAGCATAGATTGAACCGCCGGCAGTCATGACGATGCCCATAAGCGGTCCCATCGCGAGAAGCAGATCCTGGGCAATACGCGCCCTGCGCCGGAGTTGCTCTTCACCGACATGCTGACCAAGCGCTCTTGCTAGGGTGTAGGCAACGGCATTTGGCTTGCCGCCGCCGGCCATTATCTTCGGGAGCGCCTGGAAGATCAGAAAGCCGATCATATTACCCGTGACAAAAGCGAGCGCTATACTCACGGCATATTCGATCGCCTCGCGCCACTCGATCCACGGACCCGGGATGATAGGAACGTTGTCATTCAACCCGGTCACGGTGAGCATGCAGAAAATCGCGAAGATCGCCGTGACGACACCTGACAGGATGGCAGCACGAATTCCCGCTTTCTCGCGCGCATAGAGCGCCAGACCGAACGGCAAGGGAATGATTACCGAGGCCAGCCGCAGATAAATCGGCGTGACATTCAATACGATCGTGACGAGAACATGCGCGGCAACCAGCAGCGCGGCCGGTATCAGAAAGTATGTCACGACATATATAAAGCCGTTGCGAAAGGGATGGCGAAGCCTGCCAAGTTTCGCGTTGACATAACCCAGTTCGCGGCTCAACCGGTCCAGCTCGGAAACCGCCTCCTGGATTTCATGGATTACCGGGCGGACGACGCGCAAGTCACGGGAGCAGTGCTTGCAGACTAGAGCTTCGTCCCTGACGGTTTCGGCGCAAAAGGGGCACTCCATCAGACTAGTCGAAATTTCTTGTCGCGTTTGAGTTCTTCGAGTTCACGCTTGGCTCTCGACAATTCCTCCCGCGCGGCATCGCGCTTTCGAAACAGGTCGTCCCGTTCGTCGATCAGCGAGGCCGGCACGGCGATGTCGCGTGAACACGTGCCGCAAACCAGCGCGTCCGATACATTTTCTTGCGCGCAAAATGGACAAGTCCTCGACATGGCGATCAGGGTACCACCTTCAAAATGACGCTTGCGGTTCCGATGCGACCGTCCGAATCCTTGACGTCGATCCTGACCATGTGATCCCCCACAGGAAGCTCGACATCAGGGATGTCGATGCCGGCGTTCTGTACAAAAGCCTTTATGCGCGGCGTCAAATCGACATTTGGGGTTCTTAGGTAGGTCACTTTGACCGACTCCGGGTCGATCTTCGCGCCTCCGAAGGATTCGAACGTTACCTGGAGATGCATCGGGGAATGAACCGGCTCGCTTTCATCAACAAATTTGATCTTGGGTCCTCGGGTGACACCACGTCGATCCGTCGCAATGGCGCCCTTGGGTGGCGGCAGTCTGGCTTCTTCCTCGGTGATCAGAACATGGGCCGCGTAAACCGGCCTGACTGCGGATGAGGCGAAGACCGAAGCGGCAATCGCAAATCCTGCAAACCAACTCCGCACGAGCTTTCTCCTTACTGCGTTCAAAACGTGTTACCGCGCGCCACCGTCGCCGATGACCGAATAGGGAGCCCAAAACAGAGGGTGCGCGTAGGTGAATTCCGTTTTGCCGTCGGCGCCAGTATAGCCCGGCCCGTCCACCAGAGCCATCATCGCCTGTTGCAATGCCACGCCGCGCGTCAGCTTGGGATCGTCGGCCTGACGCTTGAACAGATCGGTGATCAGCTCCCGCGCCGACTCCGAATGCACGGACCAGTTCGTCAGAAGCAGCGCCCGCGTCCCGGCGTAGAAGAACGCCCGACCCAGGCCGGATGCCGCTTCAGCGCCCGCGACGGTGCCTGCGCCGGTGTTGCAGGCCGACAAAACGACCCAGTCGGCGTCAAGCTTCAGTGCAAGAATTTCTTCCATCGTCAGCAGGCCATCGCCGTCGCTATCCGCCACCGCGGGAGCCGTCAAAGCCAGAGCAGGCTGGGTGAGTCCGTCAAGCTCGCCGGGCACCAATCCGTGGGTCGCAAAGGCGATGATCCTGAAGTTTGACAGATTCATCGTCTTGACGTTCTTCTCGCTGGCGTCCTTACCGAGGTTGAGCACCTTGGCTGGATCGGCCTCTAGCGCGAGCGCGATAGATTTCAATTCCTCCGCCGTGTCCGGAAGTCGCGGCAGCTGCGCCAATTGCATGCTATCCACGCCGTCGAGCTTCGGTCCGTTGCGCCGCTTCAGGGGCACGCCGCGGGTCACATTGGAAGCATCGGCGACTTGCAACGGCCTGTCATCCCTGGCCGCATCTTCGGCCTGTTCCTTGCTGAACAGCGGGTCGCCGAATCCGATCATCGGCTGGCGTGAAGCGGTGCTGACGGGCAATTTGCGCAACGTGAGTAGCGCCGATATTGACGGCACCAGCGTCACTGCATGGGTTCGCGCAAGCCAGGGAACTTTCCTGTAGCTGGAAAACAGCGGATCGTCGTTCGGATCGATATTCGAAGGCTCGGTGGGCAACAAGGACAGCGGCAGCAAGCCGAGCGCGCCGTTCGTCACCACGATCAGATTCTTTGCAGGTTTCCAATTCGCTTCGGTCGGCTTCAGCAGTGTTGCGTATAGATCGTAGGCAAGCGCCAGATCAAAGGCCGGAATATCGGAGATCATCGGGGCATTCGGTTCGAGCGCTTCGCGAAGCTTGTTGACCTTGGCGTTCAGGTCGCCGAGCTTCGTGTCGATGCGCGCAAACTGGACAGGCCCTTCCTTTCTGAGCACCCATACGAAACTGTCGGCTCGACCGAAGTAGAACGAGAGTAGCGCCTCGTCACCGGTCAGCTGTTTTTGCAAATCGGCGGGGCCGGGGGGCGGGGGATTCACCAGGTCTCCGTAACTGGGAAACTTCCTGGCGATGTCCTTCAACGCTTGCGAACGATTGGCCTGCAGACGCGCGATCTCGGCCTGAGTGCTTGTCAGCGCCTGTTCGTCGCGCTCCGATGTCGGCAAGGTCAGTAAATTGTTTAGCGTTGCTACCGCCGCGCCAATCTGCTTCTCGATGTCCTGCGAGGTGCGTACGAGTTGTGCCAGCACCGGATCCTTGGCGGCGGAACGCGCGGAAGATGCCTGCAGTGCGCGTTGCACCGATTGTCCGCGCAGCACGTCGGCATAGCCGAATGTTTCCTCGATGACGCTAGCCGGGACGATTAACGGATTGCGGCTAAGCAGCCGCAAGTAGCCCTCGATCACGAACCGTACCCGGCTCTCGCGGGCGGCGGCGGTGCTGCCGCTATCAGCGTCCCCGCTGCCTGAGATCGACAACAGAACGGGCAGGGATTCCTTGAAGGCTTGCAGCGATTCCTGCGTGTTTCCCTTGAGTGCAAGCGCGACTGCGTGAAACCCGCGCGATATCGCGGTATTGACACTCTTGTCTCCGGACCGCCGGCGCTCGCGCTCGAACGTACGCTGCGCGATTTCGAGCGCGTTGTCGTTATTGCCCTGCGACAACATCACGACGACGCGCGCCAGGCCGCTGCTGACAAGGTCACGCCGCGATGGTTCCCAGTTGGCGGTCCAGACGTCGATCTGGTCGTAGAGCCTCGCTGCGGCGTCGTATTGACCTCTGAGATTCAGGATTTGCGCGAGGAACAATTGGGAATTGACCATCTGCACGGTTTCGGCGCCGTATCCCAGTCCCTGATATATGCTGATCACCTGGCGCTGCAGCTGCTCGGCATCCTGGTAACGCCCCTGTTCCTGGAGGACAAAGACCAGGACCGAGAGAATGCCGGCGGTATCTGCGTGAAACTTGCCGGACTTGCTGAGGCGGCTTAGCAGCGCGCGCCTGACGTCCGCCTCACCTTCACCGACGCGGCCTTGCGCTACTTTCGTCCGCCCTTCGAGCGCCAAAGCCCAATCCGCAAACCTTTCCGCTTCGCCCTCGGCGGGCCTGCTTTCCCATTGCGCATAGGTTTTCATCGAATTGGTATAGAGGATCGAAGCCTTGTGATAGGCACTCTCGGCCTGCACGAACAGGCCACGCGCTTCCTCGATACGTGCGTTGCTGTCTTCGACGAGGGCCTGCCAGGCCATGCCGTAGATCGGGAAGACCGGCCAGCGCTGGGCTTCCGTCAGCAGGCTGCGATTCCGCGCGGCGTATGATTCCGCCTTGTTGATGTCACCACTTCTGATGGACGCCAACACCGACGAGAAGTTCAGCCCGAACAGCTTTCCCTTGCTCTGGTTGGCAAACGTTGCCATCTGCTTTGTCTGCAGCGCGTTGGCGCGCTTTTCCTGTCCGGCATCCCGCAGCAGCCGCATCAGCAGTTGTTCGTATCGGCTGCCCCGATTATTGTAGTCGGCGCCGGACGCGTTGCTGACGGCGAGTTCGGCATCATCGAGCGCGTCACTTCGACCGATCAGCACTCTGGCCTGCGCGCGCTTGTAGTAAAAGTCGGCGAGGTCGGCGCCCTTCAGGCCTGCCGGCGCAGCCGCATCGGCCGCCGCCGTCAGCTTGGCGATCTGGACCGGGTCGGGTTTTTGCTGATCGAGAATCGCGCTGATGTCGGAAATCGTTCGCGGCGGCGCGACGAGGCTCGCCGCGGCATCGCTGGCTATTTCCGCTGCGCTGGGTTTCCCGGCGGTAGCCGGCGATTGCGAAAGTTTTTCCGCCGAGAACAACGCAGCCTTCGGGTGCGCAGCTGTCATGGCGCTTCTGACGCAGGATTGAACGATCGCTCTTGCCTTGCCAAAACACGCTTCGTGGGTACCCCCACCTTGTTTACAGGCCATATAGGCCGGCTTGCCGCTCGATGCGCGGCAATTCTCGATCGCCTGATTCATTTCAAGCGCGGACAGCTGGGAATTTGCAAAGACAGAAGCCGTTACAACGCAAAAGACCAGCGAGCGGCGAAAATGATAGCCTGCGATGTGCCCCATATTGCCTCGCATCCGGCGAAGGACCGCGATCCAACTCCTGGAGGAGCATAACGCCGTCCGCTCTCGGGCGCCATAATCAACATGGAGTACCTGACCGGTATCTGTTCGCATTGCCGGAAGCCGCAGCCAACGGGTGCGCCTGCCGACGGCTCTGGCTGCTGACTCGGGTGTCGAGTTCCATTTCCAGAAAAAGTCCGTTTGCGCCTGACGCATCGAATTTAAGACTCTCGACCCAGCTCTTCGGCATTGCGCGCAACGGTAGATTTGTTGAGCCGGATCAATCTGATTTGCCCAGTCCAGTCCCATTTCAAAAAATATTCCGCTTCTCGACTGACCCAAATCACATCTAGATCTATAGCTGTCTCGTCCCACAGAGGGGCGGCTCGCGATCGTCACGGACGCGGGGCGGGATGCGGTGGACGCGGCGGCGATATTGACGAACAGCGCCAAGGCGGACGGCGAAGTCGTGTGGTCCTGACGCCCCGACGCTGGCGTCAAGTTGGCGGAAGCAATTCCGCCGGCGACGGTGACAAGAAAGCCCGATCACAAGAGCACGAAGGAAACCGTTAAAACCATTGCGCGGGGAATGCCGGGTGATTTCCGGTGTGACCGTGGTGACTAACGCGCGTGCTCTCTACCCTACACGCGCGGCTGCGGGCGCATTGGGCGCCCGGC
>JAQGKJ010000538.1 GCA_028290165.1 Bradyrhizobium sp.
TCCCACATGTGGGGATGTTGCTGATGGCCGTCGTATTTGTCAAAATGGTCTATGACGGCGCGCGCTGGGTCGCCGACCAGACCTTGCGGTTCACCCGGTTTGGTCAGTTCTGGAACGACATCCATCAATCCAGCCAGCAGGCATTCCATGCCTGGGTGGAAAGCACAGCGCCCTGGCTGTGGACCAGCGTCGTCAGGATGATCCTGGACCAGCCGGTCTTTGCGGTGCTGGGCGTCGTGGGAATTCTGTTGATGCTGCTGTTCCGGCCGCGCAAGCCGTTGATCGGCTATTCGCGGAACTGAGGTTGCAGGACGCGCCGTAACGGGCCTATGGCTGCCGACGTAAAGACATATATTGGAGCCACAGATTTCTCATCAGGATGTGCCGCCGGGAGGTAACCCATGTTGTTCATGCGCAAAACCACCGCACTGCCGAGCGCAGCCGAGGCGCTGCCGGGACGTGCCACGCCGATCCCCACCGCAACCAGCCATTTCGTCAACGGCCATCAGCTGCAGCCGCCTTATCCAGCCGGTCTGGAGCAGGCGGTGTTCGGGCTCGGCTGTTTCTGGGGCGCGGAGCGTAAATTCTGGGAACTCGGCGACGGCATCTATACCACCGCGGTGGGCTACGCCGGCGGCCATACCAGGAATCCGACCTATGAAGAGGTCTGTTCCGGCCGCACCGGTCATACCGAAGCGGTGCTGGTGGTGTTCGATCCGAACAAGATCTCCTGCGACCAGCTCCTGAAGACGTTCTGGGAAAGTCACAACCCGACGCAGGGCATGCGCCAGGGCAATGACGTCGGCACCCAGTATCGTTCCGCGATCTACACTTTCGGCGACGCGCAACGCAAGGCCGCCGATGCGTCGCAAGCGGCCTACCAAAAGGCGCTTGCCGCCAAGGGCCTCGGCGCCATCACCACAGAGATCGCGCCCGCCGGTGAGTTCTATTTCGCCGAGGACTATCATCAGCAATATTTGGCCAAGAATCCGGCCGGCTATTGGGGGCTTGGCGGCACCGGGGTGTCGTGCCCGATCGGCGTCGGCGTCAACGCCGCCTGATTGTTTCTTCCCCATCTCTCCCCGCGTGCGGGGAGGGATGGTTTTCTTCCTTCCCCATCGTCTCCGAAAAAACGGTTTGTTAACCATACCCGGTGCAAAACTTGAGCTGTCTCGCTATGAGGGATGGTTCCGGTGCGGGTTGTGCGCGCGTTTCGACTGCCGATCATTGCCGCCATGACTGCGCTCGCTTTGTCGGGCTGCGTCCACACGACCGCTCCCGTCGCGATGGCGCAGCCGCAAAACGATCTCGATTCTCTGGCTTACGGCGAGCCCTACAATCCGGCCGTCGCATCGCCATCCGATGTCGCGGATTCCGGCGGCGCCATCAGCGCGCTTCGCAATAGCTTTGCCGCCAGCTTTGCCGCCGCTCCGCAGCGCGGTTACGCGCCGTATCCGGCTGCCGCCTATGCCGCCGCGCCGATGCCGGCGGTTTCGAATACGGCCTATCGGCTCGATGCCGGCGACAAGCTGCGGGTCGTGGTCTTCGGCCAGGAAGGTCTCACCAACACCTACGCGATCGATGCCGGTGGCTCCATTACCATGCCGCTGATCGGCTCGGTGCCGGCGCGTGGACGGACGCCGGCGGGTCTCGCCGCCGAAATCACCGCCAAACTGCGCGGCGGCTTTATCCGCGATCCCTCGGTCGCGGTCGAGATCGAAGCCTACCGGCCGTTCTTCATCTTGGGGGAAGTGGCGGCCCCCGGCCAATATCCTTACGTGCCCAATATGAGCGTCGAGAGCGCGGTGGCGATCGCCGGCGGCTTCTCGCCGCGCGCCCGTCGCGACAGCGTGACGCTGACCCACACCGACAACTCGGGTCCGATGCGCATCGTGGTGCCGCTCGGCACCGCGCTCAGCCCCGGCGACACCGTGCTGGTGGGCGAACGCTGGTTTTGATTGTCCCGCCTCGTCATTGCCGGGCTTGACCCGGCAATCCATCGTCTTTCGAAAGAGCTTCTCTTCTTGATGGATGCGCGGGTCAAGCCGGCGCATGACGAGCCTTTTTCACTTCTTCAAATGCTTCGCGAAAAACGCCATGCTGCGCGGCCAGGCGATGTCGGCGCTGGTCTTGTCGTAGCTCGCCCGTTCGTCGCAATGGAAGCCATGCTGCGCTCCGGGATAGACGTAGATCTCGACGTCGGGCCTTTTTGCTCGGATGGTCTCGACATCGCTGAGCGGAATGCCGGCGTCTTTTTCACCGAAATGCAGTTGCGTCGGCACCTTCGGCTTGTCGTCGGCAAAGCGAACGACGGCGCCGCCGTAATAGCCGATCGCGGCCGATAGTCCCGACAGCTTGGTTGCGGCGGCGTAAGCAACGCTGCCGCCGAGGCAAAAGCCGATGATGCCGACCGGGCCGATATCTTTCACGGCATCGATGGCGGCCTGGGTATCGCGCAGCATCGCCGCCCAGTCCGGATTGGCGACGAACTTGCGCGCGATCGCGATTTCATCCGGCGAATAGCCGCTGGTGAAACCGGGCTCGACGCGGTCGAAGATCGCCGGTGCGATGGCGACATAGCCTTCGTCCGCGAGCCGGTCACAGACCGCGCGGATGTGGTGATTGACGCCAAAGATCTCCTGGATCACCACGACTGCCCCTTTGGGCGCGCCCTTTGGCTCGGCGCGATAGCCGCCGAGTTGAAAATTGTCCGAAGCCGTCAGTTTGATGTCTTGTCCCACGGGTCATCCTTTTGTTGAGAGTTGATCTTTTGGGGGAGGGTCTGAAAGCAAGAAGAAGCAGTAGCTTGTCGGCGGCGGCTATCGCCACATCCAGTTGTGGCCCCAGTCGCCTTTCCAGCCGGCCAGCCTGCCGTTGCGGAATTGCAGATAGAGCCGGTCATTGTGATTGATCAATCCGCTGCCGCCGACGTTACGGATCGCCAGATAGATCTCATTGCCCTGGCGGCCGCGGATATAGCTGAGCGGCTCTCCCAATGCCCGCGAGACATCGCTCACATCCATCCCGAACGCCAACGGCGTATTGTTCGACAAGGTCGCGGTGAAGGGTGCGCGCGACGGACCCGCTGGCACGAATGGCTGGCCGCATGCGGGCCCAAGCTGCGCGAGCGAAGCGGCTATCAGCAACGACGCAGTGTGCGCAAGACGACTCATGACTGGACCAACCTTTCCTTGGACACGCTGCTCGACAGGCCATCGAGGAACGGCAACACCGCATCGATGAAGGCCTGCGGCTGGTCGATGTTGACGGCGTGGCCCGCGGCCGGGATCACGACTTTCCTCGCACCGGGAATTTTCGCCGCCATGTAGTCGGAGGCCGCCAAAAACGGCGCGTCATCGGCGCCGACCACGATCAGCGCCGGCACCCTGATGCCGGGGAGAGATTCGATCACGCGGGCATCGCGCTGGGTCAGCATGCCGCGGGCGGCGCGCGCCAGGCCCGACGCGTCGCGATGGCTGACGCTCGATCGTTCCGGACTCAAGGATTTCAGCGCCGCGAGGCCTTCGCGCTCAAAACGGTCGGCGGTATCGTGGGCGCGCCTATTCCAGGCCTCGCGGGCGTCGTCCTTCTTGAAGCCCGGGCCGGTATCGATGATCAGCAGCGCGC
>JAQGKJ010000543.1 GCA_028290165.1 Bradyrhizobium sp.
CCAGCATGTAAACGATGGCGGCCTCGGTCTCGCGTTCGTCTTCTTCCACTGCGGTGACGAAGAACTGCCACCAGCGCTCTTTCGCGCCGTCGAGCATCGCCTCCACGGGGGCGATATCGCCCTGACCCTCCGCGGCCTGGTTGATGGCCGCGATCAACAGGCCGCGATCGCGCGCGTTGACCGCCCTGAAGATCGACTTGCCGGCTGCGCCGTCGGAACTGAGGCTCTGCGCCAGTTTCGCAAACCGCGCATTGGCGCGCACCACCGCGCCGCCCCGGTCCACGGTCGCAATCGCCATCGGGGTGTGATCGAAGAATCGCATGAAGCGCACTTCGGCGGCGCGCTGCGGATCGGCCCGCTCGTCGCGCGCCCGGTTGATCACCAGCGTCCGCGACGCCCCGGGCGCGCCGTCCGCCCCGAATGCCAGCTTGTGATAGAGCCGGACCGGCATCGTCTTGCCGCCACGCATTCGAAGATCGATGTCGAACACCTCGGTTTTGACCTCGCCCGGCACCGGCACGATGGATGTCAGCAGTGCGGCGCCGTCGCCGGACACGATATCGGTCAGTTTTAAGCCGCCCGACCCGATTTCGGCGAGGTCGTGATCGAGCCAGTTCGCGAGCGTCGCGTTGACATAGACCAGGTCGCCGGCGGCATTGACCGAGAAGAACCCGCACGGCGCGTGGTCGAGATATTCGATGGCGTGCTGCAGTTCCTTGAACACGTCCTCCTGGCGTTCGCGGTCGCGGGTAATGTCGGCGATCGACCACACCGCGTATTTCGCCTCGCGCTTGCTCTGGCCGAGCGGCCGGACCCGCATCCGGAGCCACCGGCCATGCGCGCCGTCGTGACCGGCGATCCGGACCTCCTCCTGCTGCTGCTTGCCCTCGCGCGCCGCCTTGAGCAGGCGAAACACCGCTTCGGATACGTCGGGATTGCCGATGAACACCCGTTCCACCGGGCGCACGTCCTGCGCGGTCGCAGCCCCCGTGAGCGCGAGATAGGCCGCGTTGGAATAGACCACGTGACCCCTGGCGTCGGTGACCGCGAGCCCATCATGAGCCTGATCGGCGATGCGGCCCTTGACCGGGTCGTCGGTGCCGCGATCGGCGAAACGGATAATTCCCGCGGCGAATGCGAACAGGTTGAACAGCCCGACCATCGCCAAAAGCGCCAGCAGCCCGAGAATGTAGGGCTGGGCCTGCGCCCGGCCGAGGGTCATCAGCGCGACGGCGACCGCGACGATTCCGCCGGCCACCAGCAGCACCAGCACAATAGAGCCGCCGCGGCGCGCAGGCTCGTGGGCGGCGATCGGCTGTCGTGACGGATCGTTGTCAAGTTCGGCGGTCATACCGGGGATGCAGCCTGTCGACATGGAGGTGAGTAGTTTACGCCGCACGCTTAACGCACGCTTAACGCCTGAGTGCCTGAATCGGCCCCGCAAGCGCAAGTCCGTCAACCTGCTATTTCACTCGTTGCGGGCATTTCCAGCACGATTCCGGGCGCCAAACGGCCCCCGGCTCAGATTCGCCGGCCGGAAAGCCCGCGCCTGAGACCCATGACGTAGCCGATAATCTCGGCGACCGCATGATAGTGCTCGACCGGGATTTCGTCGTCGATCTCCACGGTCGCATACAGCGCCCTCGCCAAGGGTACGTTCTCGACGATCGGGATGTCGTGCTTGCCTGCGACCTCCCTGATCTTGAGCGCGATCGTATCGATGCCCTTGGCGACGCAGATCGGCGCCGACATTCCGCGTTCGTAGGAAAGCGCGACCGCATAGTGGGTCGGATTGGTGATGACAACGGAGGCCTTGGGCACCGCGGCCATCATGCGCTTCTTCATGCGCGCCTGGCGCAACTGCCTGATCCGGCCCTTGATGTGGGGGTCGCCTTCGGACTGCTTGAACTCTTCCTTCTTTTCCTGCAGCGTCATCTTCTGCCGCTCGAACCATTGCCGGTACTGGAACAAATAGTCCGCGATCGCCACCACCGCGAGCATCGCCACCACGGCGCCCATCAGATGCACCGTCAAGTTGGTGGTCACGTCCAGAATCATGGCGGGGTCGAAGTGCAGGAACGATTCCAGACGGTGACGCTCCGGCCACAGGATCGCCGTCATCACCGCGCCGAGCGCGATCACCTTGAAGAGGCCCTTGCCGAAATTCGCCGCCGCCTGCTTGCCGAAGATCCGCTTGGCGCCGGCCGCCGGCGAGATTTTGCTGAACTTCGGCTTGAGCGACTCGCCTGACCACACCAGCCGGTGCTGCACCATGTTGCCGGCGATCGCCGCCAGCGCCAGCAACAGCAATGGTACGCCGAGGGCTGCGATCAGGGCGTATTCAAGCGACTGCGCCAGCGCCAGCAGGCCGGGCCCATCGGCGTGGATCATCCAGGAATTGGCGACCAGATTGCGCAGCGGCATCAGGATGCCGCCGCCGATCGATCCGGAAAATGTCGACAGCACCAGTGTTGCGCCTGATATCACGAACCAGGTATTGATCTCCTGGCTTTTGGCGACGTCGCCGCGGTCGTGGGCGTCATCGAGACGTTTTTGCGTCGGGTCTTCTGTTTTATCGGCTGAGTCATTCTCGTCGGCCATCGTTTACGCCTTCAGTTGAGCGGTATCAGGTCGTGCATGACGCCGGTGAAATATTCCAGGAACGTTCCCATCATCGCCGTGATGACGAGCGCGAAGATCAGGAAGCCGGCGAGGATCGACAGCGGCACGCCGACGAAATAGACCTGCATCTGCGGCATCAGCCGCGCCAGCACGCCGAGCCCGATATTGAAGACCAGGCCGAACACCAGGAACGGCGCCGAAAGCTGCATGCCGATCTTGAAGGCGGCGGCGAAGGCGCGGGTGGCGAGGGCTGCGACGTCGGCGCTCGGCATCGTCTCGCCGGGCGAAAAGATCGCGTAGCTGTCGTTGAGGGCTGCGATCACGAGATAATGGCTGTCGGTCGCAAACAACAGCGTCACGCCAAGGATGGTGAGGAAATTTCCGATCAGCAGGCCCTGCTGACCCTGGGTCGGATCGATCGCGGTGACAAAGCCGAGCCCGAGCTGCTGGGCGATCACCGATCCCGCAACCTGCAGCGCCGCGAGCGTCACCCTGGCGGTTGCGCCGAGCACGATCCCGATGACGATCTCGTGGACCATCAATACCAGCAGCGGGTTGATCGAGCCCATGTCGACGTGATAGGCGGCGCGGTGCAGCGGCAGGATCACCAGCGTCAGCAACAGCGCAATCGCGAGCTTGATGCGAACCGGAATATTGGACTCACCCAATCCCGGCAACAGCATCACCATGGCGCCGATGCGGGCGAATACCAGCATGAAGGCGGCGGCGAGCGCGGGCAGCAGAGAAATATCGATGCGCATGTCTCACACATAGTGCATCAGCCGCCTATGATTCGCGACGATATCCGCATCATGTGGCTGTGCAGCGAGTCCGCCATGAACGGCAGCGCGAGCAACAGCGTCACGAAGATCGCCATGATTTTGGGCACGAACACCAGCGTCTGTTCCTGGATTTGCGTGAGCGCCTGGAACAGCGACACGACGACGCCGACCACAAGCCCGACCACCATCAAGGGCGACGACACCACGACGATGGTCCAGATCGCATCGCGCGCCACGTCGAGGGTTTCAGCACCGGTCATTTTAATTCCTGTTCTTTTCCAGAAAATCACCCCGTCATTGCGAGGAGCACTTGCGACGAAGCAATCCAGCTTTCCGCTTTGCGGCGCCATGGATTGCTTCGCTACGCTCGCAATGACGACATCAATCAGATCGGCATCTTCATGATGTCTTCGTAGGACTGGATCACCCGGTCGCGCACCGACACCAGCGTCGAGACCGCGACGTCGGTTTCCGCCACCGCCGTCACCACGTCCATCACGTTGGCCTTGCCCGACGCCATCGCGACCGTCTGGGCGTCGGATTTTTTCCCCGCGTCGAGCACGCCCCCGATCGCGTCCTTGAGCAACGCGCCGAACGAGGGACCGCCGCCGGCGTCAGATCCCTTGGCTGCGCCGCCGGTGTCCAGGATGCGCGCGAGATTGGCGTAGGCGTTGGCAGCGACTGTGGGTGAAGCCATGGCTTGGAGTTTCCTGTTCAGGCCTTGAGGATGTCGAGCGTGCGTTGAATCATCCGCCGCGTGGCGCTGATGATGTTCAGGTTCGCTTCATAGGATCGCTGCGCGTCGCGCATGTCGGTCATTTCGATCAACGGATTGACGTTGGGATATTTGACGTTGCCGGCCTGGTCGGCGGCAGGATTGGAGGGCTCGTACCGGACGCGAAACGCGGACGGATCGGGGCGGACCTTGCCGAGCGCCACGATCTTGGCATCCAGCGTGCGGTCGAGTTCGGAGGAAAACGTCGGGACCTTGCGGCGATAGGGTTCGCCGCCGGCAGTCGACGCCGTGGAATCTGCGTTGGCGATATTTTCGGAAATAACCCGCATCCGTCCCGCCTGCGCCCGCAGGCCCGAGGTCGCGATGCTCATCGACCGGGCGAAATCTCCTGCATCGTTTGCCATGGCGTCGTTCCTCTGATCCTATTCAGCCCTTGCCGATCGCGGTCTTCAGAAAGTGCAGGCTCTTGCTGTAGAGCGAGGTGACCGCCGCGTAGTCCATCTGGTTGGCCGAGGCCTTGAGCATCTCGTCTTCAAGGTTGACGGCGTTGCCGGCGGGCCGGGTCTGGAAGCCCACCTTGTTATTCTGATCGAAGCTTTGCCCGGCGGCCGACGGCGTAATATGGCTGGCCGCGGTGCGCATCATCGCCAGCGATCCCATTGGGCCTGCGGCGGCGCCAGTCGCATCGAATTTCGGCTCGACCAGATCGCGCGGCTTGAAATTCGGCGTATCGGAGTTGGAGACGTTTTCGGAGAGCACGCGCTGGCGCTCCTGGTGCCACTGCATCTTGGTGCGCAGCGCCGACAAGACCGGAAGATCGTTGATGGACATCTTGGGCCCCTCGCCTGCCGGGCATGACGCCCCTCGGGTAGGCAGAATTTGCCGTGTGTATGGTTAATAACGAGTTAAGACGTGCCACAGTGGATAGCGTGGCGTCGGGCCACAGATTCGGCCGTCTTGCGATCGATCCGAGCGCATTTTCGCCACGAAAGCTGCGTTAACCAACCAAACCATTGAAGTTGGAAGCCCAAGAAGTCGTTTTGGCCCAGACGATTCCTAGGTTATTAAGAGTGTGGGCGGCAGTTTCTGCCGCGGGCGATTAAGAACTGGGGCCGATCTCAGGGTTGTTTCGCCGTTTGTCGCGTCGATTCGACAAATGTGAGACTTGAAGAAAACGGTATTTGCCGGGGACAGAGCATGCAGGCACTGACATTTTTCTTCGCATTCGTAGCCGTTCTGGCGCTGATCGGCGTGGCCGCCTGGCTGGTTCGGCGATTCGCCGGCAACCGGCTCGGTGCCAACACCAATCGCGGGCGGATGCCGCGTCTGGCCGTCATCGACGCCGCCGCCGTCGATGGCCGCAGGCGGCTGGTGCTGGTACGCCGCGACAACATCGAACATCTCCTGATGATCGGCGGTCCGACCGATATCGTCGTGGAACCCAATATCGTGCGCGCAATGCCCGGACGGGATCAGATGCCGCAACGGTCCGGCGTCGGCGGAGCCGAGCCGCCGCCCCGGATTGCGCTGCCCGACGCCGGCTGGAGCGATGCCGACAGTCCCCGCACCGACATGTTCGATCACGCCGAGCCGCAAATGCCCGAGCCGCCGCCGCGCCCGGTCCGGCCCTCCTTTGCCGATGAAGTGCGCCGCCCGGCGCCAGCTCTATCCGAACGGCGCAGCGAACGCAGCGATCCTCTGGCAGGCTTCTCGCCGGAGCCGCTGGCCGGCCGGCCGGAGCCGCGCCCCGAGCTTCGTCCCGAGCCGATGCCCTCGCGCGTAACCTCACGCAACGAACCGGCCATCCCCCGCCCGCCGCGCCTCAGCGAGCCGCCAAAGGCACCGCCGTTGCGCGCGCCCGAGCGCGCCGCGGTACCTCAGCCCCCGCCGCCGCAGCCGAGCGCGGACCAAAATCTCGCCGAGATGGCGCAACGGCTGGAGGCAGCCCTTCGCAGGCCTGCCGGTGGTGACACGGTCGCACCGCCGGTGGCGCCCGAACCGCCGCCAGCGCGCGCGCCCCGCAACGAACCATCGATGGCGCCGCCGGCTGCCGCGCCCTCGAAGAGCGGCTTTGAGAATCTCGAAGACGAGATGGCGTCACTGCTGGGCCGTCCGAAGAACTCTTCGTGAGATCGGCGAAATTCCCGCGTAGAGTTTTATTCTTTGCCACCCTGATAGCCGCCGGATCGCTGGCGGCTCCGGCATTCGCGCAAGACATCAGCATCAATCTCGGCCAGGGCAATGGCGGCGTCACCGAGCGCGCGATCCAGCTGATCGCGCTGTTGACGGTGCTGTCGATCGCGCCGTCGATCCTGATCATGATGACGTCGTTCACCCGGA
>JAQGKJ010000554.1 GCA_028290165.1 Bradyrhizobium sp.
TTGATGATGATCAGCACCCAAAGCAGGCAAAACGGAATGAGCGTCGCGACCACCCAGCCCCAGCTGCTCTGCGCCAGTCGGCCGTCCGCGCTCAGCAGGCCACGATCGAAATTTGCCGCACCGACCCCGGCCCCGATGAAGAAGTACGCGGCATAGAGCAGCACGCGACTGGCCTGCACGTCGAACGGTCCGAACTCGAACCAGTGGCTCGGTCCGAAATAGAGCCGCGCCGGAATATAGACGACGGCAGTGACGCCCAGGAAAAACAGGAAGAATTCGGCCGGCCGGTCGAAGCCGCGCAACGACAACCGATTGATCGGATCGACCAGCCTCGGGGAGAGCCGATACAAGAGGCTCGCCGAAATGTCGAAAGCCAGCAGCACCCAGACGAACCAGATCGGGCCGCTGGGCCAGGGGCCGACGGTGATCGTCTTCCACCAGAATGCCGCGAAGCTGAGGTCGGGCTGCTGTCGCAGCGCGATGGCGTAATACGCGATCGGAATGATCGTGAACGCAGCGATCGCAAACGGCAGGCCGAGCCGGAGCAAGCGATCGCGAAGAAAGATCTGCGGCGCTTTATGGGTAAGGCCCGGCCACACGAACAATCCGGACAGGAAAAAGAAACTCGCCATGAAGAAGCTGTCGGTGGCGAGAACGATGGCGTCGAAGCCGAGCCACGACGTGGGATCGGTATGACCGAAATACGTGTAGGGAATGACCGCATGGTGGATGAGAACCACAAGGGTCAGGAAGGTGCGGGCGCGGTCGAGCGCGGCGTTTCGCGCTTTGGCTTTTGGCACCGCCCTCGTCTGGGTGGCCGCATCTGAGCTGGAAATTGTCGTCATGCAAGCCCCCGGCAAGGTAGCTGTTCCAGATGTTGACGCCGGGAACCCGATTCAGCAAGGCCCAAAAGTCGGCCAATAGTTGATGCCGGTCAACGGAAGGCGATGAAAAACGCCGCCCGTCTGTTGCCCGTTACCGGAACCAGTCCCATCGCCCGAAGTTAGACCAACGATTTCGATCGCGCCGCCGACCTAGCGGCGCGAGTGCTGAAGGAGCGGGCGATGACCATTCTGAAATGGGCGCTGATCTTCTTTCTGGTATCGATCGTCGCCGGCCTTCTCGGCTTCACCGGCATATCGGCCGCGACCGCAGATGTCGCCCGCTTCCTGTTCTATGTCTTCGTCGTGATCTTCCTGGTGCTGCTGATCCTGGGGCTCACGATCTTCAGGGTGTGAGGCCGAGATCATAATTGACTTCGTCATGCCCGGGCTTGTCCCGGGCATTCACGCCTTGCCGGCGTTCAGAAGGAAGACGTGGATGGCCGGGACGAGCCCGGCCATGACGGCTGGTTTTCGGTCTAATCAGGCCACTTCCTCGATCTTAACCTTGTCCGGATAGAACGCCAGGTAGGCCTCGATTTCCGCCATCGCCGGGAACGGGGTCTCATAGGTCCAGATCGAATTTTCGAGCGTCTTGCCGTTGGCTTTGATGCTGAAATAATTCGCATCGCCCTTGTAGGGGCAGTGCGTCACCCGCTCGGTTCGCGACAACAGCGCCATATTGGCGTCGTTGCGCGGCACATATTGCACAGCGGGATAGCTCGCTTCCTTCAGCGTCAGAGCGTGGGTGGTGTCGGCGATGACGACGCCGTCGGCGGAGACGCGGACGCGCTTCGGGTTCGGGGTAATGGTGATGGGGTGGTCGGGACCGGGCAGTTTCATGGGGTCAGCCTCTTTTGGTCAGCCTGTTGTGATCGCGCGGGTGCAATCCAGCGGCTTTGCAAGGGTCGGATCGGGAATATAGTGCGACAGAGCGTGACGTAGAAGGGTTGCCACGCTAAGTTCTGTCGCACCCTCGGGGCGCGCCCGTCACCGGGCCGCTGTTCGAACCGCCAAAATGGAGAAATAGTGGAATGCCGATGGACGCCCGCGATATCGAATCGATGATCAAGGCAGCTATACCCGACGCCGAGGTGACGATCCGCGATCTGGCCGGCGACGGCGACCACTATGCTGCGACCGTGATCTCGGAGTCGTTCCGCGGCAAGTCCCGCGTCCAGCAGCACCAGATCGTCTACCAATCGCTGCAAGGCCAGATGGGCGGCGTGCTCCACGCGCTGGCGCTGCAGACCGGGGTACCTGGCGGACCCGCGGGTACCTAACGGACCCGGGGTACCTGACGGACCCGGGTACCTGACGGACCCGGGGTGCCGGAGGGGGGTTAGTTCAGGGCGGGACAGGGGAGGCCATGGCGGGGGACGAGGAACGCGGCGCGCTGTTTCGCTCCATTGTGCCGAACCAGCATAGCCGCGTCACCTACGCCGAACTGTTCTTCGACCTGGTGTTCGTTTTCGCGGTCACGCAGATTTCGCACACGCTGCTCGGCCATTTCACCCCGCTCGGCGCGTTGCAGACGACGCTGTTGTTCCTGGCAGTATGGTGGGTGTGGGTCTACACCTCGTGGGTCACCAACTGGCTCAATCCTGAACTGACGCCGGTCCGCGTGCTTCTGTTCCTGATGATGCTGGGCGGGCTCGTGCTCTCCACCTCGATCCCGAAAGCCTTCGAATCCAGGGGACTATGGTTCGCTGTGGCCTACGCCACAATGCAGGTCGGCCGGACCGTCTTTCTGTTGGCATCGATACCGCCAACCCGGCCCTCGATCCGCATGAATGCGGTCCGCATCCTGGTGTGGCTATCGATGTCGGCGATCTTCTGGATCGCGGGCGGTTTGACGGAAGGAACTTGGCGGCTGGTGCTCTGGGCAGTGGCGCTGGCGATTGAATATATCTCGGCGGCGGTGCGGTTCTGGATTCCGGGATACGGCGCATCCTCGATCGAGGACTGGACCGTCGAGGGCGGCCATATGGCCGAGCGCTGCGCGGGATTCATTATCATCGCGCTCGGCGAATCCGTCGTCGTCACAGGCGCGACATTCGCGGATCTGACCTGGACGACAGAAACCGTTGGCGCATTCGCGTCGGCCTTCATCGGCGCACTCGCGATGTGGTGGATCTATTTCCACAAGGGCGCAGAAGCCGGCTCCGAGCTGATCTCAAGGTCCAGCGAGCCGGGGCGGCTGGCGAGGCTCGCCTACACCTACCTGCATATGCCGATCGTGGCCGGCATCATCCTCTCGGCGGTCGCCGATGAACTGGTGCTGACGCATCCGGCTGATCATTCCGACCTAAAGACGGTCTTGAGCGCGATCGGCGGGCCGCTGCTATTCCTGATCGGGACGATCCTGTTCAAGCACACGATCAGGGGCTGGCTTCAGCTCTCCCACGGCGTCGGCATCATCATGCTGGCGATGCTTGCCTGGTTCGCAAGCGGTCTATCGCCGTTGATGCTGTCGATCGTGACATCAGCGATCATGATCGTCGTTGCGGTCTGGGAATCGATCTCACTGAAATCCGGCGCCGCACCAAGCTCCGAAGAGTCTCAGTCCGACGCCACCAGCGCATGAACCGAAAACAAGCCGGCCTTGTCGGTCCACGTCTCCCGCACGGTCCAGCCCGAGCCGCGAGCCAGCGCGCTGAAGCGCTCGAGGCTGTATTTGTAGCTGCTCTCGGTATGGATGCTCTCGCCGGCGCGGAACGAGAAACTGCGTCCTAACACGCGCACGGTCTGCGTCTTGCGGCTGATCAGGTGCATTTCGATCCGATGCCGCTCGCGATTGTAGATCGCACGATGGGTGAACGCAGAAACATCGAAATTACCGCCCAATTCGCGGTTGATGCGATGGAGCACGTTGAGGTTAAAGCGCGCGGTGACCCCGGCTGAATCGTTGTAGGCGTAATAGAGCACGCGCTCGTCTTTTTCGAGGTCGACGCCGATCACCATCTGCGCATCCTCGCCCAAAATATCGCGGGCGCTGCGCAGGAAGCGGCATGCTTCATGCGGCTCGAAATTCCCAAGCGTCGATCCCGGGAAAAACCCGACCTTCGGCATCGCCTTCACGGCATCGGGCAGCGCGAACGGCGCGGTAAAGTCCGCCGTGACCGGATGGACGTCGAGAGCAGGGAAATCCTTGCGCAAGGCCTCGGCCTGCGCTTTGAGGAAGTCGCCGGAAATGTCGACGGGAACGTAGGCGCCGAAGGCGCATTCCTTCAACAACAGGCGCACCTTGGTGGTCGCGCCGGCGCCGAATTCGACCAGCGCCGCGCCTTTCGGAATGATCGCCGATATCGCGCTGCCGCGGTCGCGCAGAATAGAAAGCTCGGTGCGCGTCGGGTAATATTCCGGCAACAGCGTGATCTGTTCGAACAGCTCCGAACCCGTGGCGTCATAGAAATATTTCGGCGACAGCCGTTTCGGGTGCTGCGACAAACCGTCGATCACGTCGCTGGCAAACGCCAGGGTTCGTTCATCGAAACGATGCGCTTTGGCCAAAGCGGTGGCGTGCACATTCATGATACTCTCCAGAACGCGCTTTCCGGCGCGGTTGAATTCGAACCGAAGTCAGGTGGCGTAATCGGCGAGGCGCAGTCCCGTGAATTGCCAGCGATGATGGGGATAAAAGAAGTTGCGATAGGTAATACGGCTATGTCCGCCAGGAGTTGCAAGCGACGAGCCGCGCAGCACCAATTGATTGACCATGAATTTGCCGTTGTACTCGCCAAGCGCGCCCTCGATCGCCCGGTAACCGGGGTAGGGGGCATAGGCGCTGCGGGTCCATTGCCAGACAATCCCGAAGGCGTCATTGAGGTGACCGGCGCGGGCGGCGACTTCCCACTCCATTTCGGTCGGCAGATGCTTGCCGCTCCAGCGCGCAAACGCGTCCGCCTCGTAATAGCTGACATGGCAGACCGGCGCGGCGGGATCGACCGGTTTCAGTCCTGCCAAAGTCATGACCCGCCACTCGCCGTCGATCTCGCGCCAATGACCGGGCGCCTGCCATTGTTCATTGCTGACGGTTGCAAAACCGTCCATCAGCCACAGCGTCGGCGTGGAGTAGCCGCCGTCCTTCATGAACGCGAGCCACTCGGCGTTGGTGACGAGCGTGCGTGCCAACCTGACCGGCCCGACCAGCGCGCGGTGAGCGGGTTTTTCGTTGTCGAAATGAAAGCTGTCGTCGGCGTGCCCGACGCTGTGGATGCCCTCATTGAGGGTTGTCCATTCGTCGCCGGTTCGCGTGGAGGCGGGAAATGTCCACGAGGGGTCATAAGCCGGCGGGATCGGGTTTTGCGCAAACGCATGCAGGGTGTCGGTCAGCATCAATTCCTGATGCTGCTGCTCGTGATTGAGACCGACTTCGACAAGCGGCGCGATCGCAGCGAGCGTGTCCTCGCCTGCCTCGTGAAAGAATTTCACCACGGCTGCGTCGACATGCCGCCGGTAGGCGGTGACTTCGTCGGCACTGGGACGGGTCAGATGGCCGCGTTGGTGGCGGGCGTGGCGCGGTCCGGCGCTGACGTAATAGGAATTGAACAAATACGCGTAATCCGGGTGAAAGGGTTTGTAGCCCTCGCAGTGTTTGCCGAGCAAAAACTGCTCGAAGAACCAGGTGGTATGGGCGCGGTGCCATTTCGCCGGGCTCGCGTCCGGCATCGACTGGATCAACTGATCCTCTGGGCTCAGGGGCGCGGCGCGGCGCTCGGTCTCGTTTCGGACCGCGAGATAGGCTTCCACCAGATCCTGCGCGAGGCTGCCGGAATCCGAAAATAATGACGGGCAAGGGGCGGCGAGCGTGGCCGCAGCGGATGCTGGTTTCGTCACGGTGATCTCCGGTCGGCGAGAGAACGTTGCAGTGGCGGATGGGTTCCCCGGGGAATAGCCTGTCCTAGATAGGGGTTCCCGCTGGGGATAAAAGCCTCCTCTGGCCATGATATTAGTATCATCAGGCTATCGACGGCCTTGGGATAACTGCGTGGATCGAGCCCCCGCGGATGGCTGCTCCCTCCCATTTTACTTTGGTTGTCCAACGGTTTGGGGTACATATATGCCAGTGTCGGGAGTAACGGGCTGATGGCCGCCCGAGAGGCAGTGCCGCAAAAGGACGCGAATATGAGCATCGAACAATTTATCGAAAACGAAGTGAAGTCGAACGACGTCGTACTGTTTATGAAGGGAACGCCGCAGTTTCCGCAGTGCGGTTTCTCCGGGCAGGTGGTGCAGATCCTCGACCATGTCGGGGTCGGCTATAAGGGCCTGAACGTGCTGGAATCGGCCGACCTGCGCAACGGCATCAAGACCTATTCGAACTGGCCGACCATTCCGCAGCTTTACGTCAAGGGCGAATTCGTCGGCGGTTGCGACATCATCCGCGAGATGTTCCAGGCCGGCGAGCTGCAACAGCTGTTTGTCGACAAGGGCGTCACGGTCGCAGCGGCAGCCTCCGCCTGAGTTTTGTCGCGCGCCAGATCGGCTCGGCGCGGCTCGAAGCCATCGTCGCCGACATCACGACGCTCAGTAGCGTTGACGCCATCGTCAACGCCGCCAATACGTCGCTACTCGGCGGCGGTGGCGTGGATGGTGCGATCCATCGCGCGGCCGGCCCCGAGCTTCTCGTCGAATGCCGCACGCTCCATGGCTGCGATACTGGCGGCGCCAAGATCACCAATGGCTATCGGCTTCCGGCCCGGCATGTGATCCATGCCGTCGGTCCGGTCTGGCATGGCGGGAGCCGGGGCGAGGACGAAGCGCTGGCGTCGTGTTATCGGCGCGCAATCGAACTTTGCCAGGCCTGCGGGCTCGCCTCGGTTGCCTTTCCCGCCATTTCCACCGGCATCTATCGTTTCCCACCCGATCGTGCGGCGCGGATCGCGGTCTCGACCACAGTCCAGGCGCTGCAGGCGGCACCGGCCGTTTCCCGCGTCATATTCTGCTGCTTTTCGATCGACAGCGCCCGCCTGCATGAACAGGCGATGGCGGAATTCGGCAGCCCTTGTGCCGATTGAGCCGGCGACTAAACTGCTCGGCAAAATCGGGGAGGGGACCATGAATTCTCGTCACGTGTTGCGATTGCTTGCCTGCGGAGCCCTGCTGATCGCGGCGGCGCCTTCGGGCAGGGCGGAAGGCACTTTCGATATCCCTGCGGGCGCGCATTTCAACCCGCAGAAACTCGAACGCGTCGGCGACTATCTGCGCGACCAGGTGGCGCAGGGAAAAATTCCGGGTGCGATCCTCTTGATCCAGCAGCACGGCAAGCCGGTCTATCATGAATTCTTCGGCGTGCGCGACGTCGCGACCAAGCTGCCGATGACCGATGATACCATCTTCCGCCTGTTCTCGATGACCAAGCCCATCACCAGCGTGGTGGCGATGATGCTGATCGAGGAGGGCAAGCTCCGGCTCGACGATCCCGTCGCGAAATACCTTCCCGCTTTCGCCAACGTGAAGGTTGGCGTCGAGAAGAAGGCCGACGATGGCACCACGACGCTTGAACTGGTGCCGCCGAACCGGCCGCCGACCATCCTGGACCTGATGCGCCAGACCTCGGGCATCACCTATGGCTTCTACGGCGACAGTCTGGTCCGCAAGGCCTATGCCAAGGCCGACATTTATGCGGGCGATTTCGACAATGCCGAATTCGCCGAGCGCATCGCCAAGCTGCCGCTGCACGACCAGCCGGGCACGCTTTGGCAATATGGCCACTCCACCGACATCCTCGGGCGGATCATGGAGCTGGTGACGGGAAAATCCCTGCTTGAAATCGAGAAGGAAAAGCTGCTCGTCCCGCTTGGCATGACCGGGACCGGTTTTTATGTCACCGACCCGGAACAGAAGAAGCTGATCGCAAAGCCGATGCCGAACGACAGCAATTTTCGGGTCGGCTTCGAAAGCGATCCGCAAACGCCGATGAAATGGGAATCCGGCGGCGGCGGCATGGTCTCGACGCTCGCCGACATGGCCCCGTTCCTGCAGATGCTGCTCAATGGCGGGACCTATGATGGCAAACGCTATCTGAGCCCGGAGAGTTTTGCGCAGCTGACGAAGGACCATATCGGGCCGGGCTCCGGCGTGGCGCGTGACTTTTTCTATTTCCCGGGTGATGGCTTCGGCTTCAGCCTGGGTTTTGGCGTTCGCACCGATCCCGGCAACGCCAAGCCGCCGCCACCGGGCTCGCTCGGCGAACTGAAATGGGACGGCGCCAGCGGCTGCTACTTCGTCATCGATCCGAAGCAGGACATGTTCTTTGTCCTGCTGGAGCAGACCCCCTCGGAACGACAGCGGATCCAGCGCGAA
>JAQGKJ010000582.1 GCA_028290165.1 Bradyrhizobium sp.
GAAACGCCGCCGCGTTGAACTCGTACAATTTGGATGAAGTCGGGTTTAGAAATCCGACCACCGGCAGCGCCGCCTGCTGTGCCGGTGCCGGAAATGGCGTCGCCATAGCCGCGCCGCTCAAGACACCGAGAAAATCCCGCCGCCGCATGTCAGTCCTCAAGCCTCCCCACAACGCATCGTATCAGCTTGAAGGATTGCTTCGATAGGGCCAAACCGGATTCGAACGCCGCTTGTGTGCGAAAAAGCAGAACCCGCTGCCATTCGAGCGACGCCACGAAAGCACGGCAGCGACCGCTTTTCGCGGACGCGCGCTTCAGGTCATTCAATCACCTCGTCCGCGCGTGTGAGCATCATCGATGGCACATAGAGGCTCAGCTCTTTGGCAGTCTTGAGATTGATGATCAGCTCGAATTTGGTGGGGAGTTGCACCGGCAGGTCCGCGGGCTTTGCGCCCTTGAGAACGCGATCGATATAGGAAGCCGACTGCTCGAACATGTCGGCGGTATTGTTGCCAAATGACAAAAGGCCTCCGCTCTCCGCGAAGGAACGATCGCCGTAGACGGCCGGCAGACGATGGCGTGCGGCGAGAGCGACGATGAGATCGCGGTTGCCCACCGTCACGGCATGCGGCGCTACAATCAGGCCCCCATTCGGCTGCCCGATGCTTGCGATACCGCGCTCGATCTCGGTGGCGTCATGAACGGGAAGCGGAACTACCTCTATCCGAGGGACGGCGCGGCAGCTTCGGCCGCGCGATAGAATCCGACATTCGGGGCGGCGTCCGGATGGTAGACAAATCCGACGCGTTTGACGCCGGGTGCGACCTCGCTGCACAGCTCAAGCCATTTGCCGCCGGTCGAGTTCTCGAAGTTTGCAAAGCCGGTGAGGTTGCCGCCGGGTTTGGCGAGGCTTGCTGCAAAGCCGCTGCCGACGGGATCGCCGACAAACACGAATACGATTGGAATGCTGGCGGTTTCCTGCCGCAGGATCGCGGTCACCTGGTTGGTGCTGGGCACGATGACGTCCGGCGCCATGCCGATCAATTCCCTGGCGAACGCACGCGCCTTGTCAGGATCTCCACCGGCCCAGCGAGTGTCGATCGTCACGTTCTGGCCGTCGATCCAGCCGAGGTTCTGCAGGCCCTTCCGCATCGCCTTCACATTGGCTTGGGCTTGCGGATCTCCTTCGGGATACCCCATCAGCACGCCGATCCGACGGGAGCGATCCGTTTGCGCCCGCGCCGTCAACGGCCATAGCGCAGCCGCGCCGCCAATCAGCGTGATAAGCTCGCGCCGCTGCATTTTTCCCCCAAGGTATTTTTCCGACAAGGATCGCGCTTTGTGCGCGGCTGGGAGCCTAGCCCGCCGTGATAGCCCGGCAAGTGAGAAATGGTCGTGTTTTGGCCGCAGGCGCGCGGCCAAACGTCTTTTTGGGGTCGCTTTCGCGATATCCGTCCGCCCCTGACAACAGACATTCATTGCCGAAGAAGATCACGCAGCAATTTTGGTGCGGGCGGTGGGACTCGAACCCACACGACGTTGCCATCGAGGGATTTTAAGTCCCTTGCGTCTACCAGTTCCGCCACGTCCGCCTCATTGATTTGTATAGTGTTTTGGCCTTACTGCAGCAAATGTTTTGCAGCCGATCCTTCGCGTTTTGCAAAGTTTGTTCACGAAGCGTCCTTTACCCTCTGAAACGCACGTATGCCGGCGCGGATCGCGATCGTGGCGACGAGCACATCGCCGTAATAGATGTGCCAGCATTCTTCGCGGGCGTCAGTCGATCGGCGGCGGGTGAGGGCGGGCATGCCAATGAACTGAGCCCCCAAGCTTGCGGCTGCTGCGGGCCGGCCGGCGGCAGAATAGCTTTTCAGTAATCAGTGGCTCCCGGGGACGGAGTAATAAGGTTCCGCTTGCTCGACCGGACCAAGGTAGCAGTCGGTCAAATAGACTGCGCAGATCGAGAGCGAAATCCCGAGCACGATGGCTAACGCCGTCGGAACGACGAATTCCAGAGTCAGAGTAATCGCTTTGTCGGTCATCGCGGATACTCGCGTTGACCTACCCCGCCCGCTAGATGCCACCTTCCGCTGAGTGGGGGAATTGAAAATAAGCGCGCGGGTAGGAGATGTTGGTCGCGGCCCTGAAAAGCCGGACCGAAGATAGCCATGGTCTCTGGGACCAGCCGAAACGGTACTTTCGCGCGGGCTTTCGCCATGACGTGAGCCACTTATCAGGATATGCTTGCAACGTTATCCGATCGCGATCGTATCAAATGAGGCTCTTCATGAAAAAACTAACATGTCGGGATCTTGGTGGACCATGTGATGCGGAGTTCACTGGGGATTCGTTTGAGGAGATCGGAAAGAAGAGCCGTGAGCACGTCATGGAGCAAATGCAAAAGGGCGACGACGGGCACCTTTCCGCTGCAAACAACATGAGAAGCGCGACACCTGAGCGACAAAAGGCAATGATGGCTGAGTACAGGAGGAAGTTTGACGAAACTCCGGACGTCTAAAGGCTATTAGAGAGTCGGGGATTCGTTTTCGCGCCTCCGGGTTAGGTTGGTCGCAAGGCATTGTAAGTCCCTTGCGTCTACCAGTTCCGCCACGTCCGCTTTGGTCGCGAGATCAGATACTTAGCGCGTTTTCTTAAGCAATGGAATTGGCTTCGCTGAAACAAAACGCGCGACCCTTCCTTAAGCGGGCGCGCCCCTTAAGGCAAAGCCTCAATGCGGACATCTGCGGCTGCTTTACGCAACCTCAAGCTTGTCGCTTTATGAAGGCCGCATGATCGTTTCGCTTGCCCATCGCCGGCCGTCGCTCGGCGCCGCCACCGCCGCGGCGCTGGTCGTGCTCGGCATCGGACTTGGCGGCTGCGCCGACATGAGCGACAGCATGAGTACGGCCTTCGCCGATCCCGCCAAATACGATCTCTACGACTGCAAGCAGCTGGAGACCGAGCGCAAGACCCTCGCCACCCGCGCAGCGGAGTTGCAGGGCCTGATGGCGAAGGCCGATACCGGCGCTGCCGGTCCTGTGGTCGCCGAGCTCGCCTATCGCAACGATTACGTCTCGGTGCGCGGGCAAGCGAAATTTGCCGAGGAAGCCTGGCAACGCAGCAAATGCCATCCCTCGCCACCGGGGGCGGCCGCCGAAGCGCCGGGGCTCACGCCCGCGCCGCCTGCAAATGCCAGGGGGCATCGTCCCCCGGCATCCTCTGGCAGCGCGGTGTATTAGCGCATCTTCGCTATTGAAATAGCCTGACGGGCAAATCACTAAATCATGTCCAGCCCTGATCCGAAAAATATTCCGCTTAACCCGTCGGGCAAATCAACTCTATAGCTCTGCCCGTCTCGTCCCACAGAGGGGCGGCTCGCAATCGTCACGGACGCGGGGCGGGATGCGGTGGACGCGGCGGTGCTATTGACGAACAGCACCAAAGCGGACGGCGAAGTCGTGTGGTCCTGACGCCCCGACGCTGGCGTCAAGTTGGCGGAAGCAATTCCGCCGGCGACGGTGACAAGA
>JAQGKJ010000681.1 GCA_028290165.1 Bradyrhizobium sp.
CGCTCGCAAACTCCGGTGCGCTACAGGTTGAACTCATTCAACAGCGCAACGACGCCCCATCCGTGTACCGTGATTTCATCGCCGCCGGACGCACCGGACTCCAGCACGTTGCATACTGGACGGAGAACTTCGACGCCGACTTCGCGCGCGCCAAAGCGCACGGGCTGAAGGTTATCATGTCCGGGGAGGTCGGCGACCGCGGGCGCTACGTTTATTTTGATACCGAACTCCACCCTGGGTCCGTCGTCGAACTGTCGGAGATAGCCGGGCCGAAGGGCAGGATGTTCCGTATGATCCGCGAGGCATCTGAAAATTGGGACGGTAGCGATCCAGTTCGTCCTTTCCCAAATCTTGCGGCGCTGTAGTGCCGAGCCAAACTGCAAACGACGGCAACGCTCAGGCGCGCGCTGAGTTTGTCGCCCATTACCTTCTTGAAACGCCCTTCTCGCTCGAACAAGCCGCTGAAGTTCTGGCGGGCGAGCAGTCCAGCGGCACGTTTGTGCGCGTGGCCGGCGAGACGGATGAGTTGCGCGCCCGGGCCCGCGCGCGGGTAATTAATGTGCGGCGACTGGATGAACCACACGCGCATGCGTATCCTAATGACTTACATCGCCGGCGCGGCATCGGCGGTCCCTACCATCGGGGCATCATTGAAGTCGGCTTCCCGATCGACAATGTTGGAGCCAATCTCACTGCGCTTGCCGCAACGGTTGCGGGCAATATCTACGATCTCGGCGAACTCACTGCGGTGCGCCTGCTTCGGCTCGATCTGCCAACGGAGTACGCTGCACGGTTCCAACGGCCACTCCACGGCGTCGTCGGCACAAGGCGACTGACCGGCGTCGGCTCCGGACCGGTAATCGGTACGATCATCAAGCCGAACGTTGGGCTGGCGCCGGAAGACACGGCGTCGATGGTTGCGGGGCTCTGCGAGGCTGGCATCAACTTCGTCAAGGACGACGAGGTGATGGCCAATCCAACGCATGCGCCGCTGGCCGAACGGGTTGCGGCGGTCATGCGCGTCGTCAATGCTCATGCCGACCGTGTCGGGCGGAAGGTAATGGTCGCTTTCAACGTGTCGGACGAAACGGACGCGATGCGTCGCAATGCCGACCTCGTCGCTGCCGCCGGAGGGACCTGCGTGATGGTGAGCGTCAACTGGGTCGGCTTCGCCGCTCTGGAGACGCTGCGCCGTAGTACCGATCTCGCGATACACGGTCATCGCAACGGCTTTGCGATGATGTCGCGCTGTCCCGGTCTCGGCATGGATTTTGCGGCCTATCAAATTTTTTGCCGGCTCGCGGGAGTAGACCATCTCCATGTGAATGGAATTTCAGGCAAGTTCTGGGAAAGCGACGGAAGCGTATCGCAATCCGCCCGCGACTGTCTGCAACCCATCGCGGGAAACGATGCGATCATGCCAGTGCTGTCTTCGGGTCAGACCGCGGCAACGGTGGAAAAAACGTGGCGCGCGATCGGAAGCGCGGACCTGATGTTTCTGGCGGGCGGGGGCATTATCGGCCACCCCGGGGGCCCTGCGGCCGGTGTGGAGAGCATCCGTGCCGCATGGGAAGCGGTGGCGGCCGGGATTCCGGTGGCCGACCATGCGCGCAGCAATCCGGCGCTCGCGGCAGCGCTATCGAAGTTCGAGGGTGTCGCGTGAAACCGCCGCTCGTTGGTTTTTATGGCGACGATCTCACCGGATCGACCGACACGTTGTCGGTGCTTGCCGAAGCCGGACTTGCAACGATGCTGTTTCTCGATCGGCCAACGCCGGAGGAGCGCCTTGCGGCCGGCGAACTCGATGCGCTCGGCATCGCCGGCACTGCCCGGACAATGTCGCCGGAACAGATGGACCGACACCTTCCTCCGATATTTGACGCCCTTAAAGCCACAGGCGCGCGGCTCGTACATTACAAGGTTTGCTCTACGTTCGACAGCTCTCCAACCGTTGGCAGCATCGGGCACGCGATCGCACTAGCCCGGTCTCGCTTCCGACGGGGGTTCGTCCCGATGGTGGTCGCGCAACCAAACATTGGTCGCCATACTGTCTTTGGCACTCACTTCGCCATCGCCTCGGCGGACAACGCTGTTCACCGCCTGGACCGGCATCCAACTATGTCACGTCATCCTGTCACGCCGATGCATGAAGCCGACCTTCGGCCGGTCCTGGCTCGGCAAGGTTTACCGCGCGTGGCACTTCTCGACATCCGCCGCCTGCGCGGCGGCCAGGCGGCGGCCGAACTGGCCCGCATCCTGCACGACGCGCCAGACGCGGTGCTGTTCGACCTGCTGGAAGACAGCGACCTACGCGTTATCGGCGGGCTCATAGGTGCGGAACTGGCGTCGGGCGATCCAATCCTCGGGGTCGGATCAAGTGGTCTTCAGCAGGCGTTGATCGCCGGTTGGGTTGAACTTGCCGCCCCAGGCGCCCGGCAGAAGGTGCCAAGACCGGACAACCGAGTAGATGCTGTTCTCATTCTCTCGGGCAGCCGCTCGCCGGTTACGGCAGCCCAAATCGAAGCGGCGGGCCATGCGGGCTTCGCGCTCCTCCCGCTCGATCCGGTGCGCCTGTGCGAAACAACCGCTACGGACCGCCATATCTCAGCGTATGCAGAAGAAGCTGCCCGCCACATCATCGCGGGTCGCAGCGTGATTGCGCATACGAGTTTGGGGCCCGACGATTCGCGCGCACTCTCAAATCCTGGCCGAGAGACACTCGATCGACTCGCGCACGCGTCAGGATTGATCGCCCGTGAAGTCTTGGCGCGGGTGCCCGTCAGCCGCATCGGGATCGCCGGGGGCGACACTTCCAGCGTCGCCGCACTTGCGCTTGGCGTCCGCGCCCTTGAATACGATTTTCGGCTGGCGCCAGGCGTGCCGGTGTGCCGCGTCCGAGCCTCTGGAGCGAGGCTGGACGGACTTCAAGTCATGTTCAAGGGCGGACAGATGGGGCCTCCGGACATCTTCGCCCAACTGGCCCACCCAACCGACCGGCCCGGCGGGCGGTTAAAGGGCAACAGATCGCTGGACAGTTAGATATATATTCAAATATATCTGATGCAAAAAGCGGTCGTCAGAGATCAGAGAAATGGAGGAAGTAAATGCCGAAATTGAACAGACGCAGATTGCTCAAAAGCACGCTCATGGCTCCGATCGCCTTCGGTATCCTGCGATCGAAGGCAAAGGCGGCCGAATTCGTTTTCAAGTTCGGCAACAACGTCCCCGAGACCTATCCCCTTAACGTGCGGGTCAAGCAGGCCGCGGAACGCATCAGCGCCGCGACGAACGGGCGCTTCGATCTGCAGATCTTCCCGGCCGGGCAACTCGGCACTGACACCGACATGCTCTCGCAGGTCCGCTCGGGTGGAATCCAGTTCTACACCGCGTCCGGGCTCGTAACGTCGACCTTGGTCCCGTTAGCCGCCGTTAATGCGCTTGGCTTCGCCTTCTCGCGTTACGATCAGGTCTGGTCGGCGATGGACGGAAAGCTTGGCGCCGCTATCCGCGCAAAGATCGAGGAGGCTGGGCTGCACCCGATCGACAAGATTTTCGATATCGGATTCCGCGAGGTATCCTCGAGCACGCATCCGATCACCGATCCGGACAGCATCAAGGGTTTCAAGATCCGTATCCCGCCAAGCCAACTCGGCGTCTCAATGTTCAAGGCACTCGGCGCGGCGCCGGTAACCCTCAATTTCGCCGAAGTCTACACTGCGCTACAAACCCATGTGGTGGACGGGCAGGAAAACCCTCTCTCCATCGTAGACACCGCAAAGCTCTACGAGGTGCAGAAATACATCTCGATGACCAACCACATGTGGGACGGCTACTGGATGCTGACCAACGGGCGCGCCTGGAAGAGCCTGCCCGACGATATCCGCGTGGTGGTGTCACGCGAGCTGAACGCCGCCGCCGAGGAGGATCGCAAGGATATCGCCGCCCTGGACGCCTCTCTAAAGACGAAGCTCGAGGCAAAGGGGTTTCAATTCAACTCGCCGGACATCGAGCCGTTCCGTACAACGCTGCGTGCCTCGGGCTTCTACGAGCAATGGCGCAAGTCGTTCGGGGAGGAGGCTTGGGGCATTATGGAGTCATATGTAGGTCGTCTTGCTTGACGACGACACGCAAGCGACGGCGCCGCCCAGCCGAAATGCT
>JAQGKJ010000688.1 GCA_028290165.1 Bradyrhizobium sp.
GCCGGCCAGGTCCGCGCGCTCTGCGTGTTCGACAAGGAACGGATCTCCTACAAGACCAAGGTGACCGAGACGCAGTCGTGGAACGATATCCCGACCTGCAAGGAGGAGGGCCTCGACGTACAATATCTGATGCTCCGCGCCATGTTCCTGCCCGGCAAGGTCACGCCGGAGCAGCAGGCGTTCTACGTAGACCTGTTCCAGAAGGTGACGCAGACGGCCGAATACAAGGACTACATGGAAAAGCAGGCGCTGAAGCCGATCTTCCTCACCGGCAAGGACATGCTCGAGTTCCTCGAGGAGGACGACGCGCTCAACAAGTCGCTGATGACGGAAGCGGGGTTTGTCGCGAAGTAGAGGATGCCGTCATGCCCGGCGAAGGCGGGGTTTCCAGTACTCGTGGCTCTCGCGAATAAGTCCGGCGACACGGAATGCTGGATTATCCGCCTTCGCGGATGATGACGGACGGTCCTGGTGCTGCTCAACGAAATCCCCCGAACACAGGCAACGAAACGCTCATGTCCAACACCGAAATTGAAATTGTCGTCGACGATCCGACCGCGCCGGAGGACGACTCGCCTGGCGTAACCAATACCCGCGTGGTCGATATCACGGTTTCGCTGCTGCTCGTGGCGCTGGCGGCAACGCTTGGTTATGACAATTGGCGCACCGGCATCGCCTGGGATTCGACCGGCCCGCAGGCCGGCTATTTCCCGTTTTATCTGTCGGTAATCCTGGCCGGCGCCAGCCTCTACGGCGTCGCCGCCGCCCTCCTGGCACGCAAGGAGGCTTCGGAAACCTTTGTCACCCGGGCGCAGCTGTGGCGCGTCATGGCGGTGTTCATTCCGACCTTTCTGTTTTGTCTCGCTACGCAATTCCTCGGACTCTACGTCGCGAGTTTCTTCCTCATCGCAGGCTTCATGAGGATGGTCGGACGCATCGCGTTGTGGAAGTCGCTGCTCACCGCCTTCATTTTCACCGCCGCCATGTTCGTAACCTTCGATATCGCGTTTGACGTCATCATGCCGAAGGGACGGTTAGAGGCGGCTTTCGGCTACTGACGCGCGCGAAGAACCGGGATAGATTTCGATGGAAGCCTTCGGTCTACTGATGCACGGCTTTGCCGTCCTGCTGACATGGAAAACGCTCGCGTTGATGATGGTTGGGCTGGTGCTCGGCATTTTCGTCGGCGTGTTGCCGGGGCTCGGGGGCCCGAATGGCGTGGCGATCCTGCTGCCGCTGACCTTCACGATGGACCCGACGTCTGCGATCGTGATGCTGTCGTGCATCTACTGGGGCGCGCTGTTCGGCGGCGCCATCACCTCGATCCTGTTCAATATCCCCGGCGAAGCCTGGTCGGTGGCGACCACCTTCGACGGCTATCCGATGGCGCAGCAGGGCAGGGCGGCCGAAGCGCTGACCGCGGCGTTCACGTCTTCGTTCATCGGATCGCTCGTCGCGGTGCTTCTGATCACATTCCTGGCGCCGCTGATCTCGTCGTTCGCGCTCAAATTCGGGCCGCCGGAATTCTTTGCGGTCTATCTGTTGACGTTCTGCTCATTCGTCGGCTTGGGGCGCGAGGAGAAGCACAAGACCCTGATCTCGATGTCGCTCGGCCTGCTTCTGGCCGGCATCGGCATGGACACGGTATCCGGCCAGTTGCGCATGACCTTTGGCTCCGGCGAGTTGTTGCGCGGGATCAATTTTCTGGTCGCGGTGATCGGACTGTTCGGCATCAGCGAAATCCTGCTGACGATGGAGGAGCGCCTCGCGTTGCGGGGCCACGCCGCCGCCATCAGTCTGCGCGTGGTGCTTTCGGTCTGGAAGGACCTGCCGAAATACTGGGTGACGTTGTTGCGCTCCTCCTTCATCGGCTGCTGGCTCGGCATCACTCCGGGCGGCGCGATCGCCGCCTCGTTCATGGGCTATAATCTGGCAAAGCGTTTTTCCAAGGACCCGGAAAGTTTCGGCAAGGGCCGCATCGAGGGCGTGTTCGCGCCGGAGACCGCAGCCCACGCCTCCGGCACCTCGGCGCTGCTGCCGATGCTGGAACTCGGCAATCCGGGTTCCGGCACTGCGGCGATCTTGCTCGGCGGGCTGATGGTATGGGGGCTCAATCCCGGCCCGCTATTGTTCGTCGAGCACAAGGATTTCGTGTGGGGCCTGATCGCCTCGATGTATCTCGGCAATGTCGTCGGCCTTGTGCTGGTGCTGACCACGGTGCCGATTTTCGCCTCGATCCTGCGGGTTCCGTTTGCGGCCGTGGCGCCGATGATCGTGGTGTCCTGCGCGATCGGTGCTTATGCAATCCAGAACGCGATGTTCGACATCTGGCTGATGCTGGGATTCGGCGTGGTCGGCTATGTCTTCAAGAAGATTAGCATTCCGCTGGCGCCGTTTACCTTGGCGCTGGTGCTTGGCAACCGTGCCGAGGATGCGTTCCGCCTGTCGATGATCGGCTCCGGCGGCGATATGAAAGTGTTCTGGTCGAACGGTCTGGTCGGATCGATCACGACGCTGGCTATCGCGCTGTTGTTCTGGCCTGTCATCGACAGGGCGTTCAGCGGGGTCGGGCGCTTGCTGCGGCCGGCAAAGGTGGTGGGTTAGGCACCACTGGCGCTGCACTGGACTAAGATAGCTTTTAAGATCAATATCTTACGCGATCAATCGGATTCTGAGGACGATTCTGAGGACAAAGCGTCTTCGGTATGAATATGCCTTCGCTGTGGCTTTCGCGCGACAGCTTTGGCAAGTGCGTGAGCGTATGCTTCATCCAGAATCTTTTGATTATTGGAGTTACGCCATTGATTATTGGAGTTACGCCATGACGCGCATTTTGATTGGGGCCACAGCGATTGCTTCGCTACTGACGACGAGCGCGCTCGCCGCCGATCTTGCGGCAAAGGTTTATACCAAGGCTCCCCCTCCCGTCGTTGCCATCTACGATTGGACAGGGTTCTATATCGGCGGCAACGTCGGTTACAGCTGGGGTCGTTCATCGACCACGCAGGCATTCAGCGACGCTACGACTGGCACGTTACTGAGTGGCGCCGCGACCAAGTTTGATCTCAATGGCGTCATCGGCGGTGGCCAGATTGGCTACAACTGGCAGCGAGACAGATGGGTCTTCGGCCTGGAGGCCGACATCCAGGGCTCCGGTGAAAAGGGCAGCACCAACGCTGTGTGTCCGGGCGGTCCGGCGGTCGTCACTACCAACTCCGCGGCGGGCGTAAACGGCCTGTGCTCCCAGGGACACGTCGGTGACACCCTTATCGGTGCTGTTGGGGCCTTCCCGGTGACCAATAGCCTGAGCGAAAAAATCGAGTGGTTTGGCACGGTTCGCGGCCGTATCGGCCCCACCGTCACGCCGACGATCCTCGCTTACGTGACTGGCGGCTTGGCCTACGGCTCGGTGAAGGCCACCGACACGGTCAGCGGCACCAACGTTACCAATCCGGGGGGACAAGGGGTCAACGGCGGGACCGTTCTTACGCCGGTCAACGGGGCCTTTGGCGGCAGCAGCACGAGGGTCGGATGGACCGTCGGTGCCGGTCTCGAAGGCGCGATCGGCGGGAACTGGACCGCCAAGATCGAGTATCTCTATATCGATCTCGGCAATATCTCGGGATCATTTGTTACCCCGATCATCGCGCCGAGCGGAAACTTCGTGACCGCGAGCTACAACTCGCACATCACCGACAATGTTCTTCGGGTCGGCGTGAACTACAAATTCGCCGGTCCGATAGTCGCGAAGTACTGATCCCGACCAATTGACCTGACCTGCAAAAAAGCCCCAGATATCTGGGGCTTTTTCATGGGGCCGATCTGAGCGCCACCAGTCTTGGTCACACCACCTTGTCCCGCCTCA
>JAQGKJ010000705.1 GCA_028290165.1 Bradyrhizobium sp.
ACGAGCACCTGCTGCGCTGCGTCGGCTACCTGCAGGAGATCGAACGCGGCGGCAACGACGAATTCACCGTCGCCAGCGACCTGATGCGCAAGATTCGTCCCGAGCACCGCGCGGTGATCTACATCTCCACGCTGCTGCACGACATCGCCAAGGGGCGCCCCGAGGATCACTCGATCGCCGGGGCCAAGGTGGCGCGGCGGCTGTGCCCGCGGCTCGGATTCAGCGCCGCCGATACCGAACTCGTCGCCTGGCTGATCGAACAGCATCTCACCATGACCACTGTGGCGCAGTCGCGCGACCTCTCCGACCGCAAGACCATCGAGAATTTCGCCGCCGTGGTGCAGTCGGTCGAGCAGATGAAGCTGTTGACGATCCTGACCACCGCCGACATCCGGGGGGTGGGTCCCGGCGTCTGGAACGGCTGGAAGGCGCAGCTGTTGCGCACGCTGTATTACGAGACCGAACCGGTGCTGACCGGCTGCTTCTCGGAAGTGAACCGCGCCAAGCGCATCGCGGCGGCGCAGGCGGAATTTCGGACGGCGTTCACGGAGTGGCCGGAGCAGGTTCTCAACGCGTACGTCGGGCGGCATTATCCGGCGTACTGGCTCAAGGTCGAACTGCCGCGCAAAATTCGCCACGCCCGCTTCCTGCGCGCCAGCGAGCAGGCCGGCCACAAACTCGCGATCAATGTTGGCTTCGACGAAGCGCGCGGCGTCACCGAGCTGACGATTCTGGCGACCGACCACCCCTGGCTGTTGTCGATTATCGCCGGCGCCTGCGCTTCCGCGGGCGCCAACATCGTCGATGCGCAAATTTACACGACCACCGACGGCCGCGCGCTCGACACCATCGCGATCACACGGGAATACGACCGCGACGAGGATGAGGGCCGGCGCGCCACCCGGATCGGCGAGATGATCGAGGACGTGCTGGAAGGCAAATTGCGGCTACCCGAAGTGGTGGCGCGGCGTTCGGCGAGCCGCGGCAAGGCGCGGCCGTTCGTGGTCGAGCCGGAAGTCATCATCAACAACCAATGGTCGGACCGCTACACCGTGATCGAGGTGTCCGGCCTCGACCGCCCGGGGCTGCTGTATCAACTGACGACCGCGATATCAAAACTCAACCTCAACATCGCCTCCGCCCACGTCGCCACCTTCGGCGAGCGCGCCCGCGACGTGTTCTACGTTACCGACCTGTTGGGCGCCCAAATCAACGCGCCGACACGACAAGCCGCGATCAAGAGCGCGCTGATCCACCTGCTCGCCAATGACGAGGCCGCGGCGGCGTGATTGGTGTTTTCAGAATAATCATCGACGCGATTTGCCTGGCCGCTCGGCGCTAGGCGGGAACTTCACCAAACGTCTTGCCGACGGCAAGCGGCGCCAAGCGGATCAGCCGAGAATCCTTTACCGCCGCCTGCCGATGCTTGACGGCTTCGCGATAGACCGGATCGCGGATCATTTCGACGAAGGCTCCGACACCAGGATATTCCGCAATAAAACAATGATCCCAGCGCTCGTCGGACGGGCCGATCAGCATCAACTCGAACCGCCCCTGCCAAACGATCCTGCCGCCGAGGCGGGTAAACACCGGCCCGCTGTCGCGGCCATAGGCGGCATAGGCTTCCGCGCCGGTGGCGCTTCGCCCGTCAGGATAGGCGGCGCGATCGCGCAGCCGCACGAGGTTGAGCATGTGAATGGGGCCCTCGCGATTGGTGTCGCGAAACTCGGCGAATACTTCCCTGGTCGGATCGATATGGCCTGTCATGATATTTTTCCTTCGGGGATCGCGGCGAACCGTCACGGCCTGCGCTGCCGCGTGCTAGCGTAATGACGAAGATGGCTTTGTCTGCGTCTTAGGGGGAGACCAAAATGAACGCAATCGCCAACATATTGGTGGCGCTGGTGGCCGTGCTGCATGGCTATTTTCTGGTGCTGGAGATGTTTCTCTGGACCAGGCCGCTGGGCCTGAAGACCTTTCGCAACACGCCCGGGAAGGCAGCCGATTCCGCGGTGCTGGCCGCCAACCAAGGGCTCTATAACGGCTTTCTCGCCGTGGGCCTGCTCTGGGGACTGGTTCAGGGCGTCCCCGCCTTTGCGTTTCAGATCAAGGTTTTCTTCCTGCTCTGCGTGATCGTCGCCGGCGCCTATGGCGCGTTGACCGTCAGCCGCAGGATTCTGTACGTGCAGGCCGCGCCCGCGGCGGTGGCACTGAGCCTGCTTTGGCTGGCGTAGGTTCGTTCACTATTCGCTATGGCATTGTCTTGCAACGCCAAATCCGTTCCTCCAGTATCCTTGCAACGATGGCGTCCGGCTGGACTTGAATGAAGTCGCCGGACCAGACCGTGGGCACAATCACAAACAGAGGGAGCGCAGCGATATGAGGAACGGCATTTTCCATCTGCTCACCGGAATCGCGGTTGCCATTGCGCTGTCGGCATCGCCGGCATCAGCGCAAAACAAATATGACCCCGGTGCGACCGATACCGAGATCAAGATCGGCCAGACCGTGCCGTTCAGCGGACCCGCCTCAGCCTACGCAACCATCGGCAAGGCCCAGGCGGCCTACATCAAGATGATCAATGATCAGGGCGGCGTGAACGGCCGCAAGATCACCTTCATCCAGTATGACGACGCCTACAGTCCGCCGAAGACCGTCGAGCAGGTGCGCAAGCTGGTCGAAAGCGACGAGGTGCTCCTGACCTTCCAGCTGATCGGCACGCCGTCCAACGCCGCCGTGCAGAAATACCTCAACGTCAAGAAGGTGCCGCAGCTGTTCGCCGGCACCGGCGCGTCGAAATTCACCGACCCGAAGAATTTTCCCTGGACGATGGGATTCAACCCCAACTACCAAACCGAAGGACGTATCTATGCGCAGTACATTCTGAAGAACTATCCGAACGCCAAGATCGGCGTGCTCTATCAGAATGACGACCTCGGCCGGGATTATATCACCGGGCTGAAGGCCGGGCTCGGCGACAAGGCCACCAGGATGATCGTCTCGGAAGCCTCCTATGAGATGACCGATCCGACCATCGACTCGCAGATCGTCCAGATGAAAACGGTCGGCGCCGATCTGGTGTTCGACGCGTCGACGCCGAAATTCGCGGCCCAGGCGATCAAGAAGATTGCCGATCTCGGCTGGAAGCCGGTGCATATCCTCGACATCAACGCCACCTCGGTGGGCGCGGTGATGAAGCCGGCCGGTCTTGAAAACTCCAAGGATGTCATCAGCGTCAACTACGGCAAGGATCCGCTCGATCCGACCTGGAAGGACGACGCCGGCATGAAGAAGTATTTCGAGTTCATGGCAAAATACTATCCGGAGGGCGACAAGGATTCGAGCTTCAACACCTACGGCTACTCGACCACGCAGCTGTTGATCGAGGTGCTCAAGCGCTGCGGCGACGACCTGACCCGCGACAACGTCATGAACCAGGCCACCAGCCTCAAGAACGTCCAGCTCGATCTGTCCCTGCCCGGCATCGTCAACAACACCTCGCCGACCGATTATCGGGTCAACAAGCAGTTGCAGATGATGAAGTTCAACGGCGAGCGCTGGGAACTGTTCGGACCGGTCATCGAGGATAGCGCCGACAGCGGGTGAGGCTTGCGGGCCTAACTCCGTTAGGCGTCGACACCTGCTTCGTCATGCCCGGCCTTGTGCCGGGCATCCACGTCTTTTGCGGCCACCAAGCAAGAAAGACGTGGTTGGCCGGGACAAGCCCGGCCATGACGAGGGGATTTACGCCGACGGTAGGGTTAAGATGTTCTGAAAGCCTATGTTCTCAGGCGCTTGCACAACTATCGCCGCTTCGGCATTAACCATCGTTTAACACGGCTTTAAACCCCCTTCGTTACCTTCGCCCGCATCGGGCGGCGTGGACGTGGCGTATGGCGTGGGGCGGGAAAAAGGGCGGCGGACGCAAGGAGCCGCAATTCGGGCTCGCCGCTTCGCTTTCGGAATTGCGTCTTGGCCCGCAGGATCGCGTCGCGCGCGACGACGGCGACAGGCCGAAGAAATCTCCCAAACGAAAATCACCCGAACCCGACGACGATCCGCCGCGCGAGCGAAAGCCGCGCGCGAACAAAACAAGCCGCAAGCGCAAGTCGGGGGGACGGGCGCGCGGCGGCCTCTATCGCCTGCTCTATTGGGGCGCGGTGCTCGGGCTGTGGGGCGCGATCGCGGTGGTCGGCGTCGTGGTCTGGGTCGGCGCGCATCTGCCGGCGATCCAGTCGCTGGAAATTCCGAAGCGGCCGCCGACGATCCAGATCGCAGGCGTCGACGGCAGCGTGCTGGCGACGCGCGGCGAAATGGCCGGCGCCAATGTGTCCTTGAAGGAGCTGCCGCACTATCTGCCGAACGCCTTCATCGCCATCGAAGACCGCCGGTTCTATTCGCATTACGGGGTCGATCCGCTCGGCATTTTGCGCGCGGCGATAACGAACGTCCTGCACCGCGGCGTCTCGCAGGGCGGCTCGACGCTGACCCAGCAGCTCGCGAAAAATCTGTTCCTGACGCAGGAGCGCACGCTGCAACGCAAGCTGCAGGAAGTCGAACTCGCGCTCTGGCTGGAGCGCAAGCATTCGAAATCGGAGATTCTCGAACTCTATCTTAATCGGGTCTATTTCGGCTCCGGCGCTTACGGCGTCGAGGCAGCGGCGCAGCGCTATTTCGGAAAGTCCGCCAAAAACGTCACGCTGGCGGAAGCCGCGATGCTGGCCGGCCTCGTCAAATCGCCGTCGCGGCTGGCGCCGAACCGCAATCCGGAGGGCGCGGAGAAGCGCGCACAGACCGTGCTGACCGCGATGGCCGACGCCAGATTCATCACTGACGCACAGGCGCAGGCCTCCATCGGGCATCCCTCATATAATGTGAAGGCGGCGGGCGCCGGCACTGTCAATTATGTGGCCGACTGGATCGGCGAAGTGCTTGATGACCTGATCGGCCAGATCGACCAGAACATCGTGGTCGAAACCACTATCGACCCGAAGCTACAGGGCGTGGCTGAAGCGGCGGTCATCGACGAACTCGCGGCGAAGAGCGTCAAATTCAATGTCAGCCAGGGAGCGCTGGTGGCGATGTCGCCGGACGGCGCGGTGCGCGCCATGGTCGGCGGCCGCAATTATGCCGAGAGCCAGTATAACCGCGCGGTCACGGCAAAGCGCCAGCCGGGATCGGCGTTCAAGCCGTTCGTCTACCTCACCGCGATCGAAGCAGGCCTGAAGCCGGAGACGATCCGGCAGGATGCCCCGCTCGACGTCAAGGGATGGAAGCCCGAGAACTACAGCCACGAATATTTCGGCGCGGTGACATTGACGCAGGCGCTGGCGATGTCGCTCAACACCGTCGCGGTGCGGCTCGGGCTTGAAGTGGGGCCCAAGAATGTGGTGCGCACCGCGCACCGGCTCGGCATTTCATCAAAACTCGAGGCCAATGCCTCGATTGCGCTCGGCACCTCGGAGGTCTCGCTGACCGAGTTGGTCGGCGCCTATGCGCCGTTCGCCAATGGCGGCCAGGGCGTCTCCCCGCATGTCGTGACCAGGATCCGCACCACCGAGGGCAAGATCCTTTACGCGCGGCAGCCCGACCAGCTCGGCCAGGTGATCGAACCGCGCAACGTCGCGATGATGAACACCATGATGCAGGAGACGCTGCTCTCCGGCACCGCGCGCAAGGCGGAGATTCCGGGCTGGATGGCCGCCGGCAAGACCGGCACCAGCCAGGATTTCCGCGACGCCTGGTTCATCGGCTATACGGCGAACCTCGTCACCGGCGTCTGGCTCGGCAACGACGACAATTCGCCGACCAGGAAGGCGACGGGCGGCGGCTTGCCGGTGGAAGTCTGGACTCGTTTCATGAAGGCCGCCCATCAGGGCGTGCCGGTCGCTGGCTTGCCGAACTCGCAAGCAGGCGGTTTCTTCTCGACCGTCGCGCAGGCCGTGTCACAAGCAAGCACACCCCCGGTCACCGCACCCATCTCCGCAAGCACCGTCGGCAGAACGCCGCCGACGCGCACGTCAGCGCGGCCGGAAGCGGCGGCGGGCCTGGACGGCTGGCTGATGGAGCGGCTGTTCGGACGGTAGACCTGGCAGGCACCAGGTCAGCGTTGGCCGACTCCGCGGGTGTTCCAACTGCTCCAGCTCACGCTAGCGAGACTTTGAAGGTCGGTTGCGACCGGCCGCTTGGTTCGCCGCTCATGAGCAGCGATGCACCGCTCGGATTCCGCGATCTTTCGCTTCAGGCTGGCGATGGTCTTTTGCGTTTCGCCGCCTGAACCTGCCATATCGCCGATCCTGAATCGGGCAATCTCCAGGGCCTTCAGGGCGTCACGGTTCTTCTTGAGCTGAACCCGGTGCCAGGCGACGTTGCTATTGCTGTCGGCAATCATGTTGCAGCCGCCGCGAGCTTTTTTTCGAAGGCGTGGGGCACTTCGATATCGACTTCAAGCGTCGATACGTGTTTGCCCCTGTCCATCCTGACGACGACCTTTTCCGGATCAAGCACGACATGTCGCGAGACCACAGCAAGGATCTCGGCCCGCAACAGTCCCAACAATTCAGGCTGGCCGCGCAAACCGCGCTCGTGCGCCAAAAGAATCTGCAACCGTTCCCGTGCGACAGGCGCGGAAGCAGCACGGCCACTGAGCAGCCGAAGCAGATTCATCATGCGGCCCTCCGTCCCAGCAATCGGTTCATCAAGCCTTTGCGCTCGACCGGCACCATCATCGTGACAGTTTCGCCCATCAGGCGACGCGCGGCATCGACATACGCACGCGCCGGCGCGCTGGTGGCGTTGTTCAGGGTAACCGGCGATCCAACGTTCGACGCTCGCAACACGTCCTGGCTCTCGGGAACGATTCCGAGCAGCGGTATCGCGAGGATTTCAAGGATATCGTCAATGCTTAGCATTTCTCCCCGGGCTGCGCGCGCCGTATCATATCGGGTTATCAGCACATGCTTCTCTACCCGCTCGCCGCGCTCGGCTTTCACGGTCTTTGAATCGAGCATGCCGATGATGCGGTCGGAGTCACGCACCGATGAGACTTCGGGATTGGTGACGATGACCGCCTCGTCCGCATAGCGCATCGCAAGCGTCGCGCCGCGCTCGATGCCGGCCGGGCTGT
>JAQGKJ010000714.1 GCA_028290165.1 Bradyrhizobium sp.
GGCATTCGCAAAGAGATGGACAGCCTCGGCGAGGTCAACGTTCCCGCCGACAAACTCTGGGGAGCGCAGACACAACGCTCGCTCTAGCATTTCAGCATCGGCAAGGATCTCATGCCGCGCGAAATGATCACGGCCTACGCGATCCTGAAGAAGGCAGCCGCCAACGTAAATCAAGCCGGCAAACGGCTCGATGACCGGGCGCACAAGCTGATCGTTCAGGTCTGCGATGAAATCCTTGCTGGCCAGCACCACGACATGTTTCCGCTGCACGTCTGGATGACTGGCAGCGGCACCCAGTTCAACATGAATGTCAACGAGGTGATCTCCAACCGATGCTGCCAACTGGCAGGCACGCCGCTCGGCAGCAAGCAGCCGGTTCACCCGAATGATCACGTCAACATGTCGCAATCGTCTAACGACAGCTTTCCCTCGGCGATGTACATCGCTGCCGCTGTGAATGTGACGCAGCGTCTGATCCCTGCGGTCAAAGCGCTGCATGAGGCGATCGCCGTAAAGAGTTCCGAATGGGCCGACATTGTCAAAATTGGCCGTACCCACATGCAGGACGCAACGCCAATTACTCTGGGGCAAGAATGGTCCGGTTATGCCGGCATGCTGGCGGACGATCTTGAACGCCTCGAGGAGGCACTCAAAGGGGTTTACCGGCTAGCCCTCGGCGGAACCGCAGTTGGCACCGGGATCAATGCCGCGCCCGGTTTTGCGGAAGCAGCCGCCGCCGAAATCGCAAAACTCACGCGCCTGCCATTCGTCAGCGCGCCAAATAAATTCACCGTACAAGGCGCGCATGACGCGTTGGTGCACCTCTCCGGCACCTTCCGCACGCTTGCCGTCTCGCTCTACAAGATTGGCAACGACATCCGCCTAATGTCCTGCGGTCCGCGTGCGGGCTTCGCCGAACTGATGATCCCCGAGAACGAGCCGGGCTCGTCGATCATGCCGGGCAAGGTCAATCCGACCCAGGCCGAGGCGCTGACGATGATCGCCGTGCAGGTGATGGCGGACGATGTCGCTGTCGGCTTCGGCGGCGCTGGCGGCTATCTCGAGATGAACGTCTACAAGCCGCTGATGATCCACAACGTCACGCACTCGATCACAATCATGTCAGACGGCTGCACCAATTTCCGCAAGTTCCTCGTCGAGGGAACCCGGCCGAACCTGAAGAAGATCAAGGAGTATGTCGATCGCTCCCTGATGCTGGTTACGGCGCTGGCGCCGGTGATCGGCTACGACAAGGCATCCAAGATCGCGCATTACGCGATGGACAACGATCTCACCCTCAAGGCAGCGGCGCTGAAGCTCGGCTTCGTCACCGAGCAGGAGTTCGACCGCGTCGTCGATCCCGCAAAGATGGTCAGGCCCTATGTCGCAAAGGGAATTGAGCCCGCCAAGGCCAGCGATCGGCGCGTCAAGGAGCAGACACGATGATCCGGTGCATCAAATTATGGACTGGTGCCGACCAGAAGTCGCATTTCGAAGAGGGCGTCATTGACCTGGAGCCGGGGGTGAGGGGAGACGCGCTGAGCGTCAAATTTCCCATTACCTCTGCATCGATCCATGAAACGGATGCCGACCCCAAGCTGGGTTGGCATCCGGATCCCGCTCGACAACTCGTCATCACGCTGAGCGGCACGCTGGAATTCGAAACGTCGGATGGGCGATTTACGCTCCGTACGGGCGACATCCTTTTCACCGAGGACACGGGCGGAGCCGGCCACAACTGGAAAATGCTCGGCGCCGGGCCCTGGTGCCGTGTCTACACGATTCTTGATCCGAAGACCGCCGTTCCATTTCGGCCAGCCGCGAGCGGCCGGAAGGACAGCGGGGGCAATGCAGCAAGCACGACAGGAGCAAGCGAATGATCCGATGTGTACGTCTATGGACCGGCGATGACCGGAGCTCGTATTTCGAAGAGGGTGTCATCGAACTCAAGCCAGGTCCGCGCGGCGATTGGCTGAGCGACAAGCTCACGGTGGCCACCATCTCTTTCCAGGAAACGGCGTCGGGCGGGGCTTTCGCCTGGCACACGGCGCCGGTTCGGCAACTCGTCATCACACTAAGTGGCACGCTGGATTTCCAGACGCGCGGGGGTGAGCATTTCCTTCTCCACCCCGGGAATATCCTGCTGGCCGAGGACACCGTCGGCTCCGGACACAGTTGGAAGTTGACCGACGATTCTTCCTGGCGCCGTGCCTATGTCGTCCTTCAACCGGGAGCCGCGGTGCCGTTTCGCGCTCGCAAGCTGCAACCGGCCACGGCCTGATCGAGGGCTCGCGAAGAAAAGGTAACCCGCTCCATAAATTCGAAGGAGAAATCCGATGCCAGATACCCTCACGACCGAACCAGATGTCGTCCTCATCGGCGCAGGCATTATGAGCTCCACGCTCGGGGTCTTCCTGAAAGAACTCGAGCCCTCTCTCACCATCGAGATATTCGAAACCCTTGAGGACTGTGGCCTCGAAAGCTCGGAAGCCTGGAACAACGCCGGCACCGGTCACGCCGCCAACTGCGAGATGAACTACACACCCGAGCGGCCCGATGGCAGCGTAGACATCTCCAAGGCGTTGGAGGTCAATGTCGAGTTCGACCTGTCGCGCCAGCTCTGGTCTTATCTCGTCAAGAAGGGCGCGATCGCCGATCCACGCTCGTTCATCCATCCCGTGCCGCATATGAGCTTCGTGCACGGCAGCAACGTCTCGTTCCTCAGAAAGAGGTTCAAGGCGATGAGCGCCCACCACTGCTATTACGGCATGGAATATACCGAGGATCGCCAGCAGATCGCGGAATGGACGCCGCTGGTGATGGAGGGCCGCACCGGCGACGAGCCCGTTGCGGCGACGCGGATCATTACAGGCACCGACGTAGACTACGGGTCACTCACCCATCATCTGGTCCGTCATCTCGTCGGCCAGCCGGGCTGCGAGGTCCATTACGCGAACCGGGTCACGAACCTGGTCCGCGAGAAAGATGGACGCTGGAGAGTTGAAGTCCATGATCTCCGGAGCGGCGAGAAGCGATCGGTAACGACAAAATTCGTTTTCGTTGGCGCAGGCGGCGGCGCGCTGCCCCTGCTGCAGAAATCCGGCATTGCCGAGGGCCGCGGCTATGGCGGCTTCCCGGTGAGCGGAATCTGGCTGCGTTGCGACGATCCCGAGATCAACAAGCGCCACCATGCCAAGGTTTACGGCAAGGCGGCAGTGGGCTCGCCGCCGATGTCGGTGCCGCATCTCGATACCCGCGTCATCGGCGGCCAGCACTCGCTGCTGTTCGGTCCCTATGCCGGCTTCTCGAGCAAATTCCTGAAACACGGCTCGCTGTTGGATTTATTCGAATCCGTCAGGCCGGCCAATATCAAGCCGCTGCTGTCGGTGGCGCGCGACAATTTCGACCTCACAGAATATCTGATAGAACAGGTCCTGCAGTCCGAGAGTCACCGGTTGGCTGGGCTGGACGAGTATTTCCCTAACGCCAGACCCGAAGACTGGAAACTGCAAGTCGCAGGACAACGCGTTCAGACCATCAAGCCCGACGTCAAACGCGGCGGCTTGCTGGAGTTTGGCACTGAACTCGTCGGCGCCGCCGATCATTCGCTTGTGGCGCTATTGGGAGCCTCGCCCGGCGCCTCCACCGCCGCGTTCATCGCGATCAGCGTGTTGGAGAAGTGCTTCGCCAATGAGCTGACGGCGAGCGCCTGGCTGCCAAAACTAAGGGAGATCATTCCGTCTTACGGTGTCTCCCTGATCGAGGATGCCGACCTCCTCCGGAGCGTTCGCGCAGAGACGGCGCAGGTTCTCAAGGTCGAGAACATCAATCAGCTCGCTGCCCCCGGCCGCTCGCCGCCGATGAAGACCAGAGAAGTCCCGAGCTCACGTATGGAGAGGATTTGATCATGGCCAAGACAGTCGCTGATCAGTTTGCAGAAACCCTCGTTGCAGCCGGCGTGAAGCGGATCTATGGCGTCGTCGGCGACAGCCTGAACGGCCTGACGGATTCGATCCGTCGCCAGGGAAAGATAGACTGGGTGCACGTGCGCCACGAGGAGGTCGCAGCGTTCGCGGCCGGTGGCGAAGCGCACGTGACCGGGGAGCTTGCGGTCTGCGCCGGGAGCTGTGGACCAGGCAATCTGCACCTTATCAACGGCCTGTTCGATTGTCAGAGATCGCGCCTGCCGGTGCTTGGCATCGCGGCCCAAATTCCGTCGGCCGAACTCGGTGCCGGATACTTCCAGGAAACCCATCCCGAGAATCTGTTCAAGGAGTGCAGTCACTATTGTGAGCTGATCTCGGGGGCCAACCAGATGCCGCGTGTGCTGGAGATCGCGATCCGGCAAGCCGTGGGCAATCGCGGCGTCTCGGTCGTTGTCATTCCGGGCGACGTCGCGCTTCAGCCGGCTACGGACGCGCCGCTGCCGAAAGTGGCAGGCTTGCTGCCCAGGCAAGCCGTCGCGATGCCGGCCGGTGTCGATGTCGATCGGCTCGCGGCACTTCTCAACAGCGATGGCCGGGTGACGATGTTCTGCGGTTCGGGCTGCGAGGGCGCGCATGACCAGGTCCTCGCGCTGGCCGATCGCCTGAAAGCTCCCATCGTGCACGCGTTCCGGGGCAAGGAACATGTCGAGTGGGACAATCCGTTTGACGTCGGCATGACCGGGCTGATCGGCTTTTCGTCGGGCTACTACGCCATGCTCGATTGCGACATTCTGTTGATGCTCGGTACCGATTTCCCGTACCGCCAGTTCTATCCGCGCGGTTCGGGCGTTCGCATCGCACAGGTGGATATCCGGCCCGAACAGATCGGCCGCCGCGCGCCGGTCGATCTCGGCGTGGTTGGCGACGTTCGCGCGACCATTGAAGCTGTGCTGCCGCTCATCAAGAAGACGCGCGAGCGAACCCATCTCGACCGGGCCACCGAACATTACCACAAGGCGCGCAAGGAGCTCGATGGGCTGGCCGTCAACAAGCCCGGTCGCAAACCGATTCACCCGCAGCAGGTAGCCAAGGCGATCAGTGATCACGCCTCAACGGATGCCATCTTCACCTGCGACGTCGGTCTGCCGACGGTGTGGGCCGCGCGCTATCTCGCCATGAACGGCAAGCGGCGGCTGATCGGATCGTTCTGGCATGGCTCGATGGCCAATGCGATGCCGCACGCGATCGGCGCGCAGACTGCGTTTCCCGGCCGGCAGGTGATCTCGCTATCAGGTGATGGCGGTTTCACCATGCTGATGGGCGATTTTCTCAGCCTTGCGCAGCTCGGCCTGCCGGTGAATGTCGTGGTGTTCAACAACAGCGCGCTCGGCTTCATCGAGATCGAGCAGAAATCCTCGGGCTTCCTCGACTTCGGTACCGAGTTCAAGAATCCGAACTTTGCTGCTATGGCCGAAGCCTGCGGCGTGCGCGGGATCCGGCTCGAGGATCCAGCCGACGTCGACGAAGGCATTGCCACCGCGCTTGCCCATAACGGGCCTGTCCTGGTCGACGCGGTGGTGAGCCGGTCGGTGCTTCCGATCCCGCCCGCCATTACCGTCGAAATGGCCAAAGGCTTCACCCTCTATATGGTGAAAGCCGTGTTCAACGGTCGTGCCGACGATCTCGTCGATCTCGCCCGATCAAACGTGTGGGCTTAAGGCCGGGGGAATTGCAATGGATATGACGGCGCTTCTCCTGTCGCGAATTCAGTTCGCCTTCACCATCACTTTCCACATCATCTTTCCGTCCTTCACGATCGGCTTGGCCGCGTGGCTCACCGTTCTCGAGGCGTTGCGTCTTGCGACTGGCCGCCCAGTCTATCGCGTGATCTTCGACTTCTGGCTGAAGATATTCGGCGTGGCGTTCGGATTGGGTGTCGTCTCCGGGATCGTGAAGGCATGCCAGTTCGGCACCAACTGGAGCGTGCTGTCCAAAATGTACGGGCCTGTCCAGGGCCCGCTCCTGATGTATGAGACTTTTACGGCCTTCATGCTCGAGGCTACCTTCTTCGGCGTCCTGATCTTTGGCCGCATCCGCGTGCCGCCATGGTTCTATCTGTTTTCAACCGCGATGGTTGCGCTGGGGACCACGTTCTCGGCGTTCTGGATCATGATCAATAACAGCTGGATGCAGGTGCCATCGGGCTATGTCGTGGAGAACGGCGTCTTCGTTCCGAACGACTGGACGAAGATCATCTTCAATTCGGTCGTCTGGTCGCGATTTCCGCATATGTTGTTTGCGTCCTACCTGACCGGCGCCTTCTGCGTTGCCGCGACCGGCGCGTGGTACATGCTGCGGAAAGTATATCACGCCGAGGCGCGCATCATGCTGCGTATGGGCCTTGGTCTCGCGGCCGTGCTGATGCCGATCCAGCTTGTGTTCG
>JAQGKJ010000717.1 GCA_028290165.1 Bradyrhizobium sp.
CTGATGTCCGGCCTTGACTACGAACGCGCGGTGCTGGCCGCGGGGCCGCTCGGGATCATGCAGGCCTGCATGGACGTGGTGATGCCCTATGTGCACGAGCGCAAGCAGTTCGGCCAGCCGATCGGCAGCTTTCAGCTGGTGCAGGGCAAGATCGCCGACATGTACACCACGATGAACGCCTCGCGCGCCTACGTCTACGCGGTGGCAAAAGCCTGCGACCGCGGCGAGACCACGCGCGAGGATGCCGCCGGCGCCATTCTCTACGCCTCGGAAAATGCAACACAGTGCGCGCTGGACGCCATCCAGCTGCTCGGCGGCAACGGCTATATCAACGACTATCCCACGGGGCGTCTACTGCGCGACGCCAAGCTCTACGAGATCGGCGCCGGCACCAGCGAAATCCGCCGCATGCTGATCGGCCGGGAGTTGTTCGAGAAAACTGCATAAATTTGCTCAAACGAAATTATGTCTCAAGCGACTAATCCTGATCCAGGATATTGTTCCGTTATTTTTATGGAATTGATCGATGAATCAGATGGGCTTTGTGCCGCAATTTCCGCTGCCGGGGCCGCCGCCCTTGCCGGTGCCGGTGTCGTTTTCCGGCGATCGCGCCGAATTTCGCCGGCTGGTGACGCGCGGGGCTGGTTTGGAGCTCGCAACCGTCGGGTTTTACCGGTTTTGGCTCGTCACCGACATTCGCCGCCATCTGTGGTCGAACACCCATATCGATGGCGACGCGGCGGAATACACCGGCCGGGCCAAGGAACTGCTGATCGGATTTCTGATCGCGCTGGCGATCATCGTGCCGGTCTATCTGGCCTATTTCGTCACAAGCCTTGAAGCCGAACGCTTCAAGGCCTTCGCCAGTTTTCCGTTGCTGGCGTTTTTCTATCTGTTCGGTCAATTCGCGATCTACCGCGCGCGGCGCTATCGCCTGACGCGCACGGTGTGGCGCGGCGTCCGGTTCTGGATGAGCGGCTCGGGTTGGAGCTATGCCGCGCGGGCCGCACTCTGGGCGGTGTTGGTCGCGCTGACGCTGGGCCGGCTGTTGCCGTGGCGTGAAGCAGCCCTCGAGCGCTACAAGATGCGGCATTCCTATTACGGCGACCTTCAGGGCAGTTTTGAGGGGCGCGGCTGGGAGTTCTTCAAGCGCGGCTGGTGGCTGTGGCTGCTGACGCCGATCGCCCTCTATGTGTTGCCGCTGGCGCCCTTCGTCTATGCGGCGTTCAAGGCCGTGGAATGGCGCTGGTGGATTTCGGGTATCCGTTTCGGCGGCGTGCGCCTGGAATCGAGGTTGCGGCGGGCCGAGCTGATCGGCCTGTACTGGAAAGTGATCGGCTGGATTGTTCTGCTTGCGGTGGCGTTCGCCGCCTATCTCGCAATATCCGCAAGCCTGGTGGCCAGCATGAGCGGGGCGCCGCTCAATCAGTTCTTCCATCCGCAGGTGTTTACAAAGAGCATCCCGTTACTGGTGCTGGCGGGCATCGGCTATCTGGTGTTTGCGCTGGCGATCAATGTGGTGATGCGGGTCTATCTGTTGCGCGATTTGTGGGTGAGGGTGCTGGCGTCGACAATGGTGCAGGGCATCGAGGCGACAGCCAATGTCTCCGCAAAGGGTGAGCTTGCCAATGCGCTCGGTGAGGGTTTTGCCGACGGGCTGGATGTCGCAGGCTTTTAGAGCATGAGTATTTGCAGCGATGCTTCCGCGTCGTCGGGGCCGGATAATCCGGCGATTTATTTCGACGGCAGGTCGAGCCGCCGCCGCCAGGTTGCGCTGGCGTTTGGGGACCGGCTTGAACTCCGGGAATCGCCGGAAACCGCGATCGAATGGTCGTATGACGATATCCGCCGCGCCGACAGTCCTTCCGGGACGCTGCGCCTGAGTTGTCTGACGGCCCCCGCGCTGGCACGGCTCGAGATCCGAGATGCCGCGTTGGCAGCCGAACTCATCTCCCGCTGCACCCGGCTGGATGAGAGTTTTCCGGGCCGCCGCGGCGCCGCGACGATTGTCGGCTGGTCGCTGGCAGCGACGGCCTCGATCGTCGCTGTGGTGTTGTTCGGTTTGCCGCTTGCCGCGGACCGGCTCGCCCCCTTGGTGCCGCAGGTATTCGAGCGGCGGCTGGGCGATGTCGCGGAGGGACAGGTCAAGGCGCTGTTCGGCGGCAGGACCTGCGACGATGCATCGGGGCAGGCCGCCTTCACAAAACTCGTGAACGCCGTTCGTGAAGCCGCGGGCCTCGATACGTCGGTTCAATCCACCGTGCTGTCGACGCCTGTTCCCAATGCCTTCGCGCTGCCCGGCGGCAAGGTGTATCTGTTCAGCGGGCTCCTCGCAAAGGCTGACAATGCCGACGAGATCGCGGGCATTCTGGCCCATGAGTTCGGTCATCTCAGGCATCGCGATAATATGCGCGGTCTGATCTACAATGGCGGCACGTCGTTCCTGATCGGGCTATTGTTCGGCGACATCACCGGCTCGGGCGCATTGATTTTTGCCTCGCGCTCGCTGGTGACGGCGTCCTATTCGCGCGAAGCCGAGCAAAACGCCGACAGCTTTGCAATCGAGGTGATGCACCGGCTCGGCCGGTCGCCGAAGCCGATGGGCGAATTGATGTTCCGGGTCACGGGCAAGGAAGGCGACCACAGCCTGTCTATCCTGGCCGGCCATCCCCTGACCGAAGATCGCCTGGCGCGCATGAGCAAAGAGGACCAGCCGCCAGGCGGCCCGCCGCTATTGACGCCGGCGGAATGGGCATCGCTGAAGGCGGTCTGTAGCGCGAAGAAGTGATTCAATGCAGCGAAACTCGTCATGCCCGGGCCTGACCCGGGCATCCATCGAAGAAGAAAATTCTGTCGAAGAGGATGGATTACGGGGTCATAGGCGAGCGGAAGCGACGCCGTCCTTCGGACGGCTATGCCCGGCAATGACAGCTCAGGCTCATTCCGGCAAATTGTTGATCTTCCTGACCCACACCCGCACGTCGGCGAGCACTTCGGGCAGTACCGCCTTGACCTCCGCGACCGTCATGCCGGCCTTGATGCGCGGGTCGTACAGGACGTTCAGGATGTACTGGTCGTAGACGTCGAAGAACCCCATCGAGACATTGTCGTTGAACATGGTCCACGGCACCGACGACGTATCGTTGATCGGGCCCAGCGACTGCAGGAGCTCTTCGTAGGCGCAGTCGAGGAAGATGAAATCGCCGTTGTCGACCGTGAGGATGACGTCGGAATGCTCGATCTCGTACTTGTCGTTCTTGCGGAATCCCGACAGGCATTGCGGATCGAGCGAGGTCCTGATCTCGCGCGCCCGTTCGCTGCCGTAGAACGTCGTGATGGTGCGAAACAGATCGCGGTCGTGCACCAGCTTGACCAGGACATTGGCGGCGCCGCTGGTCTCAGCCATGGCGATATCGAGATGCTGAACCCGCTGGCCGATGTCGGCCACGACGCTTGCAAGCTGCGCCTTGCGGTCCGGACGGTTGCCGTCGGCGAACACCCGCACCGGCACGTCGTATTTCCGGATGCGGTCGACCCGGCCGGCGAGATGATATTCGGCGCCGAACGCGGTCTTGAAAAACCCTTCCGCGATCTCGCTGTCAGTGAAGGTCTTCTTTTCCGCGCGCTGACGCGAGGCGATGGCCGGAATTTCGGCCGATGCCGGCAACGGCAAGACGACGTCGAACGCGATTGCGGTCAACGCGATCGCAAATATCCGTAAATGTGAGGATCGGCTCATCGCTGCAATACTAACGTCGTTGTCCCCGCGAAAGCGGGGACCCATAACCACAGGGTTTAGTTGTTGCGCGAAGGGCGTCAAGCAGCGTCTCTCAAAACAACGGCCACGGCGTATGGGTTCCTGCTTTCGCAGGAACGACGATGAGTCAGGAACGACGATGAGTATTGTGTAAGCGCTAGTTCTTCACGACCACGGTGGTGCCGACGGAAACACGATTATAGAGATCGGTGACGTCGTCGTTGGTCATGCGGAAGCAGCCGGAGGATACCGCCTGGCCGATCGTCTCCGGTTCGTTGGAACCGTGGATGCGATACAGCGTCGAGCCCAGATACATCGCCCGCGCGCCGAGCGGATTGTCGATGCCGCCGGCCATGTGGCCCGGCAGGTCGGGGCGCCGCGCCCGCATCTGCGAGGGCGGAGTCCAGCCCGGCCATTCCTTCTTGGCGGAGATGCGGTGGGTGCCGCTCCAGCGAAAACCGTCGCGGCCGACGCCGATGCCGTAACGCAGCGCCTGGCCATTGAGGAGCACCAGATAAAGCCGCCGCTCGGCGGTGTCGATGAGAATCGTGCCGGGCGCGTAATTGCCCGAAAAGCTCACGGTCGCGCGCGGGATCGGGCTCGAGCCGCCGAGGCCGAAACTGGGGCCGCCGCCCATGAGATCGCGCATGTCAAAGCCCTGGGCGCGCGCATGGCCGGCGCCGGCCAGCAGGGTGATCGCCGCAAACAGCAAAGCCAAAACCCGGGTCATCTTCATCCTTTTAAGAAAAAATCAAATTCTGTGCGAGACAGGCCATAATTCATGTGGTTTCGCAAGCAACGAGCCCGTGAGCGCCGTGATTTTCAAACGCCGCGGTTAAAAAAGCCACCACTTCCTCGAGGATGGCGGCAATGCCCGCGAGCAATCCAGTCTCCGTCATTCCGGGATGGTGCGCTTGCACCAGACCTCAGATGTGCACTTGCACATCGGGGAATCTCGAGATTCCGGGTTCGATGCTTTCTCATCGCCCCGGAATGACGGAGTCTAAGCCAGATGGCAGCAATGTCCCGAGCACCCTT
>JAQGKJ010000785.1 GCA_028290165.1 Bradyrhizobium sp.
TTATTTCGTGTTGCCGTCGCTTCTGATCAACTATTTTGGCCAGGGCGCGCTGGTGCTCTCGGATCCCTCAGCGATTGAAAATTCCTTCTATCGGATGGTCCCGGAGATCGTGCTGTTGCCGCTGGTCGTGCTGGCTACCGCAGCGACCGTCATCGCCAGCCAGGCGGTGATCACCGGCGCCTATTCGCTGACCCGGCAGGCGGTGCAGCTCGGCCTGCTGCCGCGCTTCGAGGTCCGCTACACCTCGGAGACGCATGCCGGACAGATCTATCTGCCGCGCGTGAACAGGCTGCTGCTGATCGGCGTATTGCTGCTGGTGCTGTTGTTCCGCACCTCGAGCGGATTGGCGTCCGCCTACGGCATCGCCGTCTCCACGACCATGGTCGCCGACGGCATCATGGGTTTCGTGGTGATCTGGAGGCTGTGGAATTGGCGCGCGGCCACCGCGGCGGCGTTGATTGTGCCGTTTGTCGTCGTCGACATGACGTTCTTCAGCGCGAACCTCCTAAAACTGCTCGAGGGCGCGTGGGTACCGCTGCTGTTCGGGTTCGTCACCGCGATCATGATCTGGACCTGGCGCCGGGGTTCAGCGATCCTGATCCAGAAGACCCGGCGCATCGAAGTTCCGCTGCTGGATCTCATCAAGAGCCTCGAAAAGCGCCCACCTCATATCGTCAAGGGCACCGCGGTTTTCCTGACCAGCGATCCGAATTTCGTGCCGACCGCGCTGTTGCACAATCTCAAGCACAACAAGGTGCTGCACGAGCACAATGTGATCCTGACGATCGAAACCGCGCAGACCCCGCGGGTCGGCGTGGCCGAGCGGGTCCGGATGGAAAAGATCAGCGGCAAATTCTCGACCGTCCGGCTGCGCTTCGGGTTCATGGAATCTCCGAACGTCCCAAAGGCGCTGGTGATCGCCCGAAAGCTCGGCTGGCAGTTCGATATCATGTCGACGTCGTTTTTCGTCTCGCGGCGCGCGCTGAAGCCGTCGGCGCAGTCCGGGATGCCGCGGTGGCAGGACCACCTGTTCATCGCCATGAGCCGCTCGGCCAACGACGCCACCGATTATTTCCAGATTCCGACCGGGCGGGTGGTTGAAGTCGGAACTCAGGTGACCATTTAGCCGAATATGCATTTTTGCATGGCGTGGCCCCAAATTCAGACTAGGCTATGCTCCAAGCGCAGGACTATAAGCCGCCCTCGCTTTGCTTAGAGTCCAGTGAAGCATTTTTGAGGCCTCCACTTACATGACCACTGATGTTGTAGCTCCCGTCGCGGACACCGCGGCGGCCAATGGGCATGGCGACACCCATTCCACGGCTGGCTTCAAGGCTTTGCTGATCGGCAGCATCGGCGTCGTCTACGGAGACATCGGCACCAGTCCGCTGTACGCGCTGCGCGAAGCCGTCGTCGCGGCCAGCGGACCCGCGGGCGTCGTTACTACGCAGGCGGTACTGGGCGTCGTGTCGCTGATCCTGTGGGCGCTGATCGTCGTGGTGACGATGAAATATGTTCTGATCCTGCTGCGGGCGGATAACCACGGCGAGGGTGGAACGCTGGCATTGATGGCGCTGGCGCAACGCGCGGTCAGCCACGGCGCCGGCGCTATCGTTCTGCTCGGGATTATCAGCGGCGCGCTATTCTATGGCGACGCGGTGATCACGCCGGCGCTGTCGGTGCTTTCGGCGATCGAAGGTATCAAGCTCGTCACCGCGGCGTTCGACCCCTACGTCGTGCCGCTGACGGTGCTGATTCTACTGGTGCTGTTTGCCGCCCAGTCGCGCGGCACGGCGCGGGTCGCATCGTTCTTCGGGCCGGTGATGTGTATCTGGTTCGGTGTCATCGCGATCGCGGCGATTCCCCCGGTCATTCAGCATCCTGAAGTCCTGCTGGCGCTAAATCCGCTGCTTGCCGTTTGGTTCATGCTGCACCATGGCATCATCGGTTTCGTGACGCTCGGCGCGGTGTTTCTCGCCGTCACCGGCGCCGAGGCGCTCTATGCCGACCTCGGGCATTTTGGCAAGCGGCCGATCCAGACCGCCTGGCTCTTCATCGTCCTGCCCTCGCTGGCGCTGAATTATCTGGGGCAGGGCGCGCTCGTCATCGCCGATCCCAAGGCGGTCGAGAACCCGTTCTTCCTGATGTTTCCGGATTGGGCATTGATTCCGATGGTCGCTCTCGCCACCATGGCGACCGTGATCGCGAGCCAGGCCGTGATCACCGGCGCCTATTCGCTGACGCGTCAGGCAATCCAACTCGGCCTTTTGCCGAGATTCGAGATCCGCCATACTTCGGAGGCCCATTCCGGCCAGATCTATATCCCGCGCATCAACATGCTGCTGCTCATTGCCGTGATGCTGCTGGTGTTGATGTTCCGCTCCTCAAGCGCGCTGGCGTCAGCCTACGGCATTTCCGTCACCGGGACCATGGTGGTCACGGCGATGATGGGCTTTGTCGTGATCTGGCGGGTCTGGCGATGGTCACCTTTCGCGGCTGCTGCGCTGATTGCGCCATTTCTGTTTCTCGATCTCACCTTCCTCGCGGCGAACCTGTTGAAGGTGTTCGAGGGTGGTTGGGTGCCGCTGGCGCTGGGCTCCGTGGTGATACTGCTGATGTACACCTGGCGGCGCGGCAGCCGGCTTCTGTTCGAGAAATCGCGCAAGCTGGAGTTTCCGCTGGCCGACCTGGTGGCGATGCTGGAGAAGCGGCCGCCGCAGCGGGTGTCCGGCACCGCGGTATTCCTGACCAGCGATCCCGTCAGCGCGCCGACCGCGCTGATGCACAGCCTCAAGCACTACAAGGTGCTGCACGAGAAAAATGTCATCCTCACCATCGAAACCGCACCGACGCCGCGGATCGACCCGGCCGAGCGGGTAAGGCTGGAACAGATCAGCGCGACCTTCTCCAAGGTGACGCTGCGGTTTGGCTTCATGGAATCGCCCAACGTGCCGAAAGCGCTGGCGATCGCCCGCAAGCTCGGCTGGCAATTCGACATCATGTCGACGTCGTTCTTCCTGTCGCGCCGCGCGCTCAAGCCGGCGGCGCATTCCGGAATGCCGCGCTGGCAGGATCACCTTTTCATCACGCTGAGCCGCACCGCCAATGACGCGACCGACTATTTCCAGATTCCGAGCGGACGCGTGGTCGAGGTGGGAACGCAGGTTACCGTCTAATTCGAAGGTATCGCTGAAACTTAAGGGTATCCCTCAAACTTCCTGGCGGCGCTTGATTTTCGCCGCGCGAGAGGCGACCTTGGCGAAGCGCGGGCAGCCGATCCTTTGCTGAATTCGCCCGCGATAATGGACCGTTAGGAGGAGTTGAGTGGCGCAGGTTCACGATTTGACGCCGGACGATGTATCGAAGGGAATGGCCGAGGGGCGCTACCTTCTCGTCGACGTCCGCGAGCCGCATGAGGTTGCCGTGGAAGCCTATCCCGGCGCGGTGGTCGTTCCGCTCTCGGGTTTCGACCCGCAGGACATTCCGGATCCCCAGGGCAAGCAGGTGGTTTTTGCCTGCCGCTCCGGGAAAAGGTCGGTGACGGCCTCGCTCGCCGCCCAGGCCGCAGGGCTCGACTACGACAAGCACCTTGCGGGCGGCATGCTGGCCTGGAAGGCCGCGGGATTGCCGACGAAGACCGGCGGCTGACCTTCCCATGACTTCCTTGAATAAAATGACTTCCATGAACCAGGTGTTTGCGGATCTTCCTGTC
>JAQGKJ010000840.1 GCA_028290165.1 Bradyrhizobium sp.
ATGATCCTCGGCGCGCGCACCACGCGTCGCGGATTGCGCCTCATCACTTCGTCAGCTTTCTCGAAATGCGCCCGCGCCCGCGCAACCAGCGGCGCGCACACTTTCGGCAGCGCCGGATCGGCAATTACCTTGGCCGGATCGGTCGAGGTTACTCCGGCGTGCAGCAGTCCCTCGAGCGGCAAATACAGCCGGCCGATCCCAGCGTCTTCGTCGACGTCGCGCAGGATGTTCGTCAGTTGCAGCGCGCGGCCAAGATGATGCGCGAGCAGGATGCCGTCGTCGCGCGGGAGACCGAATACCCGCACCGACAGGCGTCCGACCGCGCTGGCCACGCGGTCGCAGTACAAATCGAGCGTTACCAGATCCGGCGCCCTGATATCCTGCGGCACATCCATTTCCATGCCATCGACGATGGCGAGAAAATCCTCGCGCTGCAGGTCAAATCTTCGAACGGAAGCGAGGTAGTCGCGCAGCCGAGGGGGCGGATGGCCCTGATACAGCGCGTCGATATCGTCGCGCCATTGTTGCAGCGCTGCCAGCCGTTCGGGCCGCGGACCCTCGGAATCCGCGATGTCGTCGACCTGCCGGCAAAAGCTGTAGATCTGGAACATCGCATCGCGCTGCTCGCGCGGCAGGATGCGCATCGCCGCGTAGAACGAACTGCCGGACGCGGATGTTCCGTAACTCGTGTTGGCTGCCGCCGCCTCAAGCGTCATGCGCCGGCCGCCGGATTTGACACAGGCCGCCGCCCGACCGCGCGGCGCGCCGTTTCGCTTGCTACGCCAGCGATGCTGTAGGCGAGCAGTTCAGCCGGACCGAGATGCACTCTTTCGCTCAAGGGGTCGCGCACTTTCAGAAGACGAACGATCTTGTCGGCGAAGGCCTGGATCACCGAGATCTCAAGCCCGAGCCGAAAATCCTTCACCTCGGCACTGAGCGGTTTGCTGTCATTGAGCAGAGCCTCGGTCCGCACCGCAAGCGAATGCAGGCATTGCAGCATCGGCGCCGATGCGCGCTGCTGACCGAGCTCCTCGACGGAGGCCCCTGACGCGGCGAGCGCATCGCGCGGCAGATAGACCCGATTGAGGTTTCTGTAGTCCTTGCCGCAGTCCTGCAAGTGATTGTTGATCTGCAAACCCGCGCAGAGCGCGTCCGAGGCCGCCCAGGTCGACGTGCTCTCGCCGTGGACGTCGAGCATGAAACGACCGACCGGCATCGCCGAGTACCGGCAATAATGGATCACTTCGTCCCAGTTCTCATAACGAAGCTTGGTCACATCCATCCGGAAAGCGACGAGAACATCCAGCGCATGCCGCGGCGGCATCGAACGGTCCGCCAGCGCCCGCCGCAGATTGACGGCTTCCGGCTGGCTGTCGCCGCAGCCCAGCAACTCAGCTTCAAGCAGATCGAGATAGCCAAGCTTCTCGCGTTCACCCAGCGTGGCGTGATCGGCGATATCGTCGGCAGTTCTGACGAAATTGTAGAACGCAAGGATCAGCGCCCGGTGACGCGGATGAATGATCCACGACGCGACCGGAAAGTTCTCGTCGCGGTGAGTCTTGCCGGATCGCAATTCGCTCGCGCTGGTCATCAACGACTGGCTTCATTCATCTGAGCATGGTGATGTCGCCTGCCTCGGCAATTGCCGCGCATGGGACCGCAAGCCCCATATAGGGGAATACGACACTAAAACCAATGCTATCCGCGATTTCTCGCAAATTCCGACCGCGTCGGCATAAGGCCGTAAAAGGCCCCGCGGCGGCGATGAATGGGATGCGAGTTCTATTGCCCGTGGGTTTTCAGCACCAGATCGCACGCCTTGGATATCTTGGGACGATTTTGCTGCAGACAAGCCAGAACAGTCAAGTCGCCCTGATCGATCACCGGACGGCAATAGCGCTGGACATCGCGCGAACAGGCCGCCTGCTCCTCAGGCGTGCCGCTACGTGGCTGGTCGGCAATGGCATTGGTGGAAACCGGTAGCGACAACAAGGTGAGTGCGAGGAAAAATTTATGCATCGTGTTCCTTCTTCTGACGATAGAGAATTCCAACCCGAATAGCACATGGCTTCACCGGGACAGATTATTCAGATTGCAACAGCCGCGAACCGCAGCAGGGAGTCTGCCAGAAGCGCTGGCAAATGCGGCCAAATTTGCGTCGGCCGGTTCGCGAAGACGATTTGTTGATAGACATAACCATATGATATTAAACCATTATTTTTCTCGGTGATATTTTCGCGCGCGACTGTTGCTAGCAAGCCTCATGAGCAGCACAAACTGAACCTGCAAATATCCGGCCTTTGAGTCCGCGACGCGCGAAAATGCCATTCGCTTGCGTCGATCAGTTTGTGTATTTTGCGCCGATCCGATCCAGCGGGCCGGCCGACCGGTGCAATTGCAGGCCGCGGCCGGCTCGTCATTGAACCTAACACACTGCGGCGACACTAAAGCTTCGATGTGGCGAGACGTATCTTGCATTAAGAACGTCAATTTGAATGGGAAAATCCGATATGAAACTGTTTGATTCCGGCTTGTTTGCACACGCGATCAAAGCTGCCACCGTCGGCGCCGCGCTGATGTTGTCGGTATCGGCGGGTCATGCCCAGTCCGGACCGTTTGCCGGTTTTGACGGAGCATGGTCCGGCAATGGAACAGTTTCGCTTTCCGACGGAACCACTGAGCGCATCCGATGCAAGGCCGACTACAAGGTCAACGGCACCGGACTTGGTCTGAAGCAGAGTCTTCATTGCGCCAGCGACAGCTACAAATTCGACCTGAGCAGCGACGTCACCAGTCAGGGCGACCGCATTTCCGGCAACTGGAGCGAAGCGAGCCGTAATATCTTCGGCAACCTTCAGGGTACCGCCGGCGGCGGCCGGATCGAGGTGTTCGTGGAGGCTTCGGGTTTTGCCGCCAACCTGACATTGCAGACCACTGGCAACAAGCAGACCGTGCTGATCAGTTCCAAGGGCGAGATCAGAGGCGTGAACATTACGATGGTGAAGAGCTGACGGTTCGCAGCTTTTTTGGGGCGTAAAGTCGTGAATCCGAAGGCGTTGGCGGACGGCTGCTTTGGTGCGCATTGCCGACAAACTCAGCCATCGCGCACCTATTCGATCACCTCATCAGCAATTGCGAGCAACCCTGGCGACAGGGTGAGACCGAGCGCTTTTACGGTCTTGAGATTGATCACCAACTCAAATTTAGTCGGCTGCAGGACCGGCAGGTCGGCGGGTTTGGCGCCCTTGAGAATTTGGCCGGCATAAACGCCGGCTTGCCGATATCCATCCGTGATGCTGGCGCCATAACTCATCAGACCGCCAGCCATCGCGAACTCGCGGAGCTCAAAAATTGCCGGAACCATATATCGCGCCGCAAGCGCCACGAGTTGCTCGCTTCGGCCAAAGAGGTCGGCGCCGACGATCAGCGCGTTGGCGTGAAGCTCCTCAAGAGTTGCGAAGGCTTTGTCGATCTCGCCGTCATCGCTGGCATTTACGATCTGGATTTGATGGCCGGTCACCGCAGCGGCGGCCCGGACATCCGTAACTACAGCTTCGGTGAGCGGATTGTTCGGATTGACGAGGACGGCCACCAAAACGGCTTTGGGCACGAGTTCGTGCAACAACCCGAGTTGCTTCGCGCCGAGTTGGCCCGTGAAAATGGAGGCTCCGGTGACATTGCCGCCCGGACGGTGCGACCAGGCCGGACTTGACCGGGTCGTACCCGGTCACGAAGACGATGGGTATCGTTCTGGTCGCCGAGCTGGCCGCATGTGCGGCAGGAGGACCGGCGCCGAAGATCACCGCCACCTTACGGCGAACCAGATCGGCTGCCAGTTCCGCGAGGCGGTCATATTTGCCTCCAGCCCAGAGAAATTCGATTGCAACGTTCTTATCATCGACATAGCCGGCCTCGTTGAGGCCGTTACGGAATGCCGTGACCAGACTTACGTTCGGCTTGGGTGAACCGGAGTGAAGAAATCCGATTACCGGCATCGTCGGTTGCTGTGCATGCGCCGCGAACGGCCATGCCGCAGCTGCCGAGAAGCGTGATGAATACGCGCCGCTCCATTAGCCGTCCCACAGTCCCTCAGGGCCACGCCTTGTGCAGCGGCGACACTAGCACTTTGCAACCGGGCGGTCAGAGAGAATTAGCTGCGGCTGGCTCCAAAGGCCGATCTAGTCTCGGAAACGCGCCCTAGCCGTTGACGCGCCAGCGTCACTCCCTAACTGTTCGGTCCGGTTTCCTCGACTGGCTTCGCGCGATGAGTCCCGCGAAGCCGCTCTGACAAGTTGATCAGGAACATTACTGTCGGCCGCAGGATGAAGAGATCCGCGACCAGGGCCGCAATCATCGCGAACGCGCTGAGCCAGCCAAACAGGCGCAGCGACGGCAGATCGGAAAACACCGTCACCACCAGTCCGCAGGCCAGCACCACCGTCGTCAGGATCAGCGCCGGACCGACCAGCACGGTCGCGCGCTCGACCGCCAATTCCGAACTGACGCCCGGCTTGGACTCGAGCCGCAGCCGGTTGAGGAAGTGTATCGTCGCGCTGAGACCGAGGCCGAACGACACCGTCAGCGCAACCACGCTGGCGAATTGCAGCCCCTCGCCCAGCGCCCACAGCACCGTGCCCGACAGCACCACGGGAAAAATGCCCGGCAGGACGCAGGCGAACATCACGACCCATGAGCGGAACGCAAGCCCGATAAAGACGGCAACCAGGGCAAATTCGATGGTGAGCCCGCGGTTGAGCTTCTCGATCATGTTGGCGCTGTTGCGCGCGGCGATCGCCGAAAGACCGGTGACCGCGATCTCGTAACCGGGATGCTGTTTGCGCACCGTGTCCAGCGCATGATCGAGATTCTCGACGACGGGAAGAATTTCGCTGGAATCGAGATCAGGAACCCGACCCGACACCACCACGGCATCCTGATTGGCGGAAATGAAACGCCGCACCAGGTACTCCGGGATCAGGTTGACATATTCCTTCAAGGTCGCGACGTCGGAACTTCCGGCCTTTTCCGCGAGCCAGCGCCGCAGCGTCTCCAATGACCAGACATTGCCGACACCGGCCTGTTTCTCGACCGCAGCGTGAACATCGGCGATGGTCTGCAGCGTATCTGGGGCGTACAGCGACGCGCCCTTGGGGAATTCGATCAGGACATCGATCGCATTGGCCCCGGTCAGCTTGGCGTCGAGACGCCCTGAGGCCGCCACCGCCTGCTGCTTGTCCGGCACCTGATCGGCAAGCCGGTAGCGCGGCTCAAGATTCGCATAGATCACGGCCAGGCCGCCGACGAAGATCACCGCAATCAGGCTGAACAGGCCGGGACGGCTGACCATGCGCACCGCGATCCAATAACAAAAATTGCGCAACATCTGGACGCCGGCGTCGGCGCTCTGGAATTTCACGGCGAAGACTCTTTCGTTGCGGACGAAGAGCACCCCGAACACCGGCACCAGCGAGAGCACCGCGATCAGCGCGATGACGGTGGCGGCAAGCCCGGCCTCGCCGAATTTGCGGATCAGGTCCGAATTCGAGAACTGCAGCGCAATGAACGATATGCCGGCGGTGCCATGGGTGAGCACGCAGGCGGGCCCGACCACGAGCACGGCGTTCCTGAACGCGGTGTACTTGTCCTGGCCCGCGATAAGGCGGTCGCGCGCCGCGAATGTCAGCTGCATCGAGTCCGAGAAGCTGATCACCATGATCAGCGGGGTCATTACGTTCAAGAACATATTGAGGTTGAAATTGGCCCATCCGAGACCGCCAAGCGCGAGCACAATCGCGATGATCGGGGGGAATGCCGCAACGACCATGAACGATATCTTGCGGAAGAAGATGATCGCGATGATGCAGCCGGCCAGGATACCGAGGATATTGTAGGTCAGCCCGTCGCGCTTGACTGCGTTGCGGATTTCGAGCTGCATGACGGGAACGCCGGATAATTCGGCGTTCAAGCCACTGCCCTGGAGATCTTCGGCCATCAACTTTCTGATATCGCCGACCGTCTTGGCGAGCTTGTTACTGGCGACGACCTCGGGTTCGAGCGACAGCACGATCAGTGCCAGCGTGCCGTCTTCGGACAACAGCTTGCCGCGGATGATCTCGTTGGTTTTGACGGTGTCGATGAATTTGTCGTAGGCCGCACCTTCGGGCAGTT
>JAQGKJ010000863.1 GCA_028290165.1 Bradyrhizobium sp.
TGGCCGAGGGGGAAATTTGATTGGCCGATGAGTTCATTCTCGAAACCCATGGATTGACCAAGGAATTTGCGGGATTCTTCGCCGTTCGCGATGTCGATCTCAGGGTTCGCCGTGGCAGCATCCACGCGTTGATCGGGCCGAACGGGGCCGGCAAAACCACGTGCTTCAACCTGTTGACCAAGTTCCTGAGGCCTTCGGCCGGCACCATCCTGTACAAGGGACAGGATATCACCGCGCTGGCGCCGGCCGATGTGGCGCGTCTCGGCCTGGTGCGCTCGTTCCAGATTTCGGCGGTGTTCCCGCATTTGACCGCGCTCGAGAATGTCAGGGTCGCGCTGCAGCGCCAGCACGGACACTCCTTCGATTTCTGGCGCTCCAAGTCGGTGCTCGACCGCTTCAACAGCCGCGCCCATGAATTGCTCGACGATGTCGGCTTGAGCGAGTTTGCGACGACGCCGGCAGTCGAAATGCCCTACGGGCGCAAACGCGCGCTCGAAAGTGCGACCACCCTGGCGCTCGATCCGGAAATGATGCTGCTCGACGAGCCGATGGCCGGCATGGGACATGAAGACATCGACAAGATCGCCGCCTTGATCAAGCGCATCTCGGCGAAATACACGATCCTGATGGTCGAACACAATCTGAGCGTGGTGGCGAACCTCTCCGACATCATCACCGTGCTGACGCGCGGTCACGTGCTGGCGGAAGGCAATTACGCCGAGCTGACAAAAGACGAGCGCGTCAAGGAAGCCTATCTGGGGGCAGGGCATGCCTGATCTCAAAATGGCCGATGCCGCCGCCAACAGGTCCGCATCATCCGGCGTCGCCACGCCGGTGCTGTCGGTTCAGAATCTCGAAGCCTGGTATGGCGAATCCCACATCCTTCACGGCGTCGATTTCAACGTGAATGCCGGCGAAGTGGTGACCCTGCTTGGACGCAACGGCGCCGGCAAGACCTCCACCCTGAAATCGGTGATGGGGATCATCGGCAAGCGCACTGGCTCGATCCGCTACAACGGTCAGGAAATCAACCGGGCCTCCTCGGACCGGATCGCCCGCATGGGCGTCGCCTTTTGCCCGGAGGAGCGCGGCATTTTCGCGAGCCTCGATGTCCGGGAAAATCTGCTGCTGCCGCCGGTGGTGCGTAGTGGCGGGCTGTCGCTGGATCAGATCTTCGATCTGTTTCCGAATTTGAAGGAGCGGCTCAACAGCCAGGGCACCAAATTGTCGGGCGGCGAACAGCAGATGCTGGCGATCGCCCGAATCCTGCGCACCGGTGCCCGCTTTCTGATGCTGGACGAGCCGACCGAGGGGCTTGCTCCCGTCATCATTCAGCAGATCGGCCACACCATCGCGCGGCTCAAGAAGGAAGGTTTTACGATCCTGCTGGTCGAACAGAATTTCCGCTTCGCCGCCACGGTGGCGGATCGCTACTACATCGTCGAGCATGGCAAGGTCATCGACGGCTTTGCCAATTCGGAATTGCAGGCAAATATGGACAAGCTTCACACCTATCTCGGCGTCTGAAAAACAATGAGAAAAATCCAAAAAAGGAGGCCAATATGAAAAATAACATTATCGCATCGTTGTTGCTCGGTACCGCGCTGACGCTTGCCGCGAGCAGCGGCGCTTTTGCCCAGGACAAGACCGTCAAGATCGGCGCGCTGTCCGATCAATCCGGGCTGTACGCCGATCTCGGCGGCCCCGGTTCGACGCTGGCGGCGCAGATGGCGGTGGAGGATTCCGGCCTCACCGCCAAGGGCTGGAAGATCGACATCATTTCCGGCGACCACCAGAACAAGCCGGACATCGGCACCGCGATCGCGCGGCAGTGGTTCGACGTCGACAAGGTCGATGTCATCGTCGACGTGCCGAACTCCGGCGTGGCGCTCGCCGTCAACAATGTCATCAAGGAGAAGAACGGCGTCTACATCAATTCGGGTGCCGCGACCTCGGATCTCTCCAACGCGCAGTGCTCGCCCAACACCGTGCACTGGACCTACGACACCTACATGCTCGCCCATACCACCGGGCAGGCGCTGGTGAAGGCCGGCGGCGATAGCTGGTTCTTCCTCACCGCCGATTACGCCTTCGGCGCAGCGCTCGAGCGCGACACCACCGCGGTCATCCTCGCCAATGGCGGCAAGGTGGTCGGCGGCGTCAAGCATCCGCTCAACACCTCCGACTTCTCGTCCTTCCTGCTGCAGGCGCAATCGTCGAAAGCCAAGATCATCGGTCTGGCCAACGCCGGCGGCGACACCACCAACGCAATCAAGCAGGCGGCCGAGTTCGGCATCGTCAAGGGCGGGCAAAAGCTCGCAGCGCTCTTGTTGTTCCTGACCGACGTCAAGGCGATTGGCCTCGAGACCGCGCAAGGCCTGAACTTCACCGAAACCTTCTATTGGGACCTCAACGACAAGACCCGCGAATTCTCCAAGAAGTTCTCCGCACGGATGAAGAACGGCGCGCCCCCGACCATGGTTCAGGCCGGCGTCTATGCGGGGCTGATCCATTACTTCAAGGCGCTGGACGCGCTCGGCGGCAATCCGCACGATGGCATCAAGGTCGTCGAGAAAATGAAATCGATGCCGACCGACGATCCCTTGTTCGGCAAAGGCGAGATCCAGCCCAACGGCCGCACCATCCACTCGGCCTATCTGTTCGAGGTGAAGAAGCCGTCGGAATCGAAGGCGCCCTGGGACTTCTACAAATTGGTCGGCACGGTTTCGGGAGACCAGGCCTTCACGCCGCTTTCCGAAAGCAAGTGCCCGCTGCTGAAGAAGTAAGTGCGATGGCCCGCCGGCGCTAAAGCCGGCGGGCTCTATCGGATGTTACAACGGGATTGAGTGCGAAAGATCGATCGATGCAGGCTCTCTACGCACAGCTTCTGGTGGGACTGATCAACGGCTCGTTCTACGCGTTGCTCAGTCTCGGGCTCGCCGTGATCTTCGGCATGCTCAACATCATCAATTTCGCGCATGGCGCGGTCTACATGATGGGTGCCTTCTGCGCCTATTTCCTGTTGAACGTGGCGGGCATCGGATATTGGCCCGCATTGATCATCGCCCCGATCGCGGTCGGCATTTTCGGAATGATCATGGA
>JAQGKJ010000869.1 GCA_028290165.1 Bradyrhizobium sp.
TGGCCGAGGATTTCGAGCGCAAGGAACACAAGCTGTTCGGCGGCGATGGTTTTGAGATGATGGTCCATCGCGTCGCCGGCCTCGAACAGTCGATCGGCATCGGTGACCTTGCGCAGTTTACGCCGAACTGAATGCTTACCTCTCCCCGCTTGCGGCCGCTTGCGGGGAGAGGTCGGATTGCGAAGCAGTCCGGGTGAGGGGGACTCACCGCGTTACTTCATCTTCATAGTTCTCGGCGACAGCCCCTCACCCTAACCCTCTCCCCGCGAAGGGCGGGGCGAGGGAGCAGACTGAGCCACCTGCGTGCGAAGATTACCCCGCCGCCGCCATAAAGGCGCGCCAGCCGCTGAAGGCGGAGATGTCGCGCGCGCCGTTCACGGCCGCAGGTTCGACAATAAAGCCTTTGACGCCGCGGCCATCGGCAAGGCGGACGGTGCCGATCGACAGCGGCGGCGGGATCGCGGCGACGAATTTCCCGAACTGCGCCGCCGGCAGGGTCCAGACCTCCAGCTCGATCGAGGTCCCCGTTCCCGCTTCCACCCGCAGCATGCCGGGCTTAGGCGGCGTGGTGTCGAGCGCATAGAGCTTGTAGTCCGGCGCGGTTTTCGCCTGCTCCAGCAGTCGCCCGCCGAGCGCCTTCAATTCGCCGTTCAGCGCCATGCCCGAGAGATGCGCGCCAACCACGGCGATGGCGATTTCGTCTCCGCGAAGCCGCGCCGGCAGCGGCGCAAGCGGCGGCTGCGGCAGGCCTCTGGCGCCCATCGACAGGTTGGTATCGGCATGAAAGACGCGGCCGATGCTGGCAAGCTGCGCGTCCTGCCCGGCGGGCGCCAATAGCGTGATCCCGAACGGGATATCGTCGGCGCGTATTGCCGCCGGCAAGGCGAGGCCGCAGAGGTCGAGCAAATTGACGAAATTGGTATAGGTGCCGAGCCTCGAATTGAGCTCGAGCGGATAGGCCAGCACCTGCGCGGTCGAATACACGGTCGGCGCCGTCGGCAGCACCAGCGCGTCGATGTTGGCGAAGGCGCGCTCGGCGATCTTGCGCAGCGCCTGCAGCCGGTACAGCGCCGCAAACGTGTCGGCGGCGGAAAGCCGCTGCCCCGCGATGATGATCTCGCGGGTAACGGGATGAATGGCTTCGGGCGATGACGCCAGCAGGTTGCGGATCACCAGATAACGTTCGGCGACCCACGGACCTTCATAGAGCAGCCGCGCGGTTTCATAGAACGGTTCGAGATCGAACTCGACCAGCGTGGCCCCCAGCGCGGTCCAGCGCTTCAGCGCGTCGCCATAGGCTGCCTCCGAGGCCTTGTCGCCGAAGAAGATTAATTGCCCTTTGCGCGGCACGCCCAGCCTGAGACTACCGGAAAACGGGGTAATCTCCGCAAGCGGCCGGTTGCGCGAATAGGGATCGGCGCCATCGGGGCCGGCCATCGCGACCAACGCCGTCATCGCGTCGTCGACGGTCAACGCGAACACCGACACGCAATCCAGCGTCCGGCATGCCGGCACCACGCCAGCGGTGGAAACCAGGCCGAGGCTCGGCTTCAGCCCGACGATGTTGTTGAGCATGGCGGGGACGCGGCCGGAGCCTGCCGTGTCGGTGCCCAATGCCAGGGGCACCAGTCCGGTCGAAACCGCCACTCCCGAGCCTGAACTCGATCCGCCCGGAATCAGATCGCCGCGCAAGGGGTTATTGGGGATGCCATAGGGCGAGCGCACGCCGACCAGGCCTGTCGCGAACTGGTCGAGGTTGGTCTTCCCGACGATGATGGCGCCCGCCGCCCGCAGCCGCGCCACCGAGGTCGCGTCATGGGCCGGTAGATAAGAGAACGCCGGGCAGGCGGCCGTGGTGGGAAAGCCGACGGCGTCGATGTTGTCCTTCACGCCGACGGGAACGCCGAACAGCGGCAGCTGCGCGGCCTCTTTCGGGTTTAGGGCTTCGGCCTCCGCGATCGCTGCCTTTTCATCGCGCAGGCTGATGAAGATGGCGGGATCGTTGTGGTCGCGAATGCGCGCAAAGCTGCGCGCGACGGTTTGCGCCGGCGACACGGTGCCGGCGCGATGCGCGGCGACAATCGCAGCGACAGTTTCAGTCACGCACTGCCCCGATCAGGAAACAAGGTCGCGCGCCGCAGGGAGCGTCTTTCGAATGCGGAACGGGAAGGATGAACTAGGCGCGCCATGGCTCGCTGCACTCCGGGGAAGGCGGAAATCCTGCTCCATCGTAGCAAGCAGTGTGCCATTGTGTACATCGAAATGGCAGGGCCGATTTACGAGAATCAACACGTATTATCAGGCGCTTGAATGAATTTCCCGGCAGCGATTGCGGCCCATGGCCGCGGTGGCGTGAATCGTTTTGCTCATTTTATGAGCAAGGCCAGGGCGCGTCGACCGAAGGTATGGAATGGGCGGCCGAGGCAAGGGAACGTTTGCCGCGTCAGCGCACCACCTTGCTGCTGCCTTGGGTAATCAGCCGCGCGGCGCGCTGGTCGCGGGCGTAGACCCACAGCCAGCTGATCGCGACACTAAGCCGATGGCGCAGGCCGATCAGGAAGTAGATGTGCGCGATGCCCCAGATCCACCACGCAAGGGTGCCGCGCAGCTTGATGCGCCCGAAATCGATCACCGCCTTGCGCTTGCCGATCTGCGCCAGGCTGCCGGCATGCTTGTAGCGGAAGGGGGCGGGCGTGCCGCCGCTCAGCCGCGTCTTGATGGCTTCTGCGACATAGCGTCCCTGTTGTTTGGCCGCCGGCGCAATACCGGGGACCGGCTTGCCATCCGGGCCCGCGATGACAACGGTATCGCCGATGGCAAAGATGTCGGGATGGTCTGGGACGGTGAGGTCGGGCAGCACTTCCAGGCGGCCGGCGCGATCGGCCGCAGCACCCAGCCATTCGGCGGCCGGCGAGGCGCGCACGCCGGCGGCCCAGATCAGGGTCCTGGCTTGCAGCGTCTCGCCGCCGTAGACGACGCCGTCGGCCGAGCATTCGGTGACGGCTTTTCCCAATACGACTTCAACGCCGATACTTTCCAGCGAGCGCTGCGCATAGGCCGAGAGTTCGTCGGCAAAGCCCGCCAGGACGCGCGGTCCGTCCTCGATCAGAACGACGCGCGCCTTGTGGGTGTCGATGTTGCGGAAGTCGGGCGGCAGCGTGTCCTGCGCCAGTTCGGCGATGGTGCCGGCGAGTTCGACGCCGGTCGGACCGGCGCCTACGATGACGAAGGTCAGGAGCGCGGCGCGCCGCTGCGGATCGCTCTCGCGCTCGGCGCGCTCGAAGGCAACGAGAATCCGTCGCCGCAGCGTGGTGGCGTCTTCCAGTGTCTTCAGTCCCGGCGCGAACGGCTCCCATTCGTCATGACCGAAATAGGCATGCCGGGCGCCGGTGGCGAGAACGAGCGTGTCATAGGGCAGCGCGTCGCCATCATCGAGCAGCACACGCTTGGCCTTCGTATCGACGCCGGTCACCGTCGCGAACAGGGTCGTGACTTCCGGGCGCCCGCGCAAGAGATAGCGGATCGGCCAGGCGATCTCCGAGGTCGCCAGTGAGGCGGTAGCGACCTGATAAAGTAGCGGCTGGAACAGATGATGATTGCGGCGGTCGACCAGCGTGATGGTGACCGGCGCGCCGGCCAGCTGATAGGTCGTTTCCAGTCCGCCGAAGCCGGCGCCGACGATCACCACGCGATGGGGGTTTGCGGGTCGCGGCTGTTCGGTCGTCATGTGGAAGCGCCTTCCGTTCCGGTGTCTCCCGCGTTCAGTATATGTAAGCGTTTGGAGGGTTCAGTCCAAGGCCGGTGATGCACTCCGCGGCACCTCGGCCAGCGTCACGCGAGGGCGGCCCGGCAGCCACAAGCCCGCAATGGCTCCCAATAGGGAAAGCGCGGCTGCAAGCATCATTGCCGCCGCGAAGCCAGCGCTGAGGTGAATCGACCGATCCATTGGCGGCAAACACCGCAACCAGCGCGGCGATGCCGAACATGCCGCCGAGAAAGCGTCCCATGTTGAAGACGCCGGACGCCTTGCCCATTTCGGTTACTGCCACCGAACCCAGAATTGCATTTTGCGCCGCCGGCATCGCCATCGAAACGCCAACGCCGGCGAGAACCAGCGGCGCGGCGAGGTTCGCATAGGCCAGACCTGGTGCGGCAACCATCGCGATCCAGCCAAGCCCGATCGCCTGCATCAACAGCCCCACCACGACCAGCCGCCGCTCGCCGAATTTGTTGACGATGGCGCCCGCGACCGGCGCGGTGACGAACAGCGTCGCGGTCCAGGGCAACAGCCGCAGCCCGGCGCCAAGCGGGCCGTAGCCGAGCGCGGTCTGCAGGAATTGCGGCAGCAGGAACAACACGCCATACATCGCCGCATAAAACACAAAACTCGCGGCAATGCCGGCGGAAAACGCGTACGACTTGAACAGCCGCATCGGCACCATCGGCGCCTGCGCACGTGATTCCCAAACCACAAACGCGGCAGCGAACAGCATGCCCGCGACCAGCGGGCCCGCGGCTTCAGTGCTGGTCCATCCCGCCACATTGCCGCGCAGCAGGCCCCATACCAGCGCCAGTGCGGCGGCGGCGACCATGGCCAACCCGGGAATGTCCAGCTTGGCGATCGGACCAAAACTCTCGCGAAGCCGCGTCAGCGCCAAGGCGATGGCGATCAGGCCGATTGGCAGATTGATCCAGAAGATCCATCGCCACCCGAAATTCTCGGTGATGAAGCCGCCGATGGCGGGCCCGACAAGGAGGGCAACTCCGGTGACGCCGCTGAAAATGCCGAGCGCTCGCGCGCGCTCTTCCCTTGGAAACGCGCCGCTGAGGATCGCCATGGCCAGCGGCATCACCAGCGCGGCGCCGGCGCCCTGAGCCGATCGCGCCGCGATCAGTGTTGCCACGCTGCCTGACAGCGCGCACGCCACGGAGGCTAGGACAAACAGCAAAATGCCGGCGGCGAACATTCGGCGGCGGCCGAACCGGTCGCCCAGCGCGGCCCCGGTCAGCAGCAATACCGCAAAAGTCAGGTTGTAGGCGTTGACCGTCCATTGCAGCGTCTCGACCGAGGCGCCGAGATCGCCGCGGATGGTGACGAAGCCGGTGGTGATGACCAGCGCGTCCAGCGCCATCATGAAGGACGCCAGCGCGGTCACGCCAAGCACCCAGTTCTTTTTGCCTCTCGCGTCGGCTTCACCCATCACGTCTCTCCGCTTGTTCCGGCCGCGTCATGCGGCGTTCACGGACAAGACGAATGGGCAGCGACGCCGGATACAGTCGAAAAATATTTGTTTGCGACCGAATCCTTGAGCACGCGCCGAACGTCTTGGGGGTCGAGAGGCGATCAATTCGCGTCGCTTATTCCATGGAGAGAGTGATGAAACGGACCCTGATCAGGTATAAGACCAAGCCCGATATGGCTGACCGAAACGCGGAGTTGATCGCGGGCGTGTTTGCGGAATTGAAGGCCGCCAGTCCGGCGGGCGTGCGCTATCTTTCGCTGCGGCTCGACGACGATACGTTTGTGCATTTCGTCGAGACTGAATCCGATTCCGGGAGTACCATTTCGGCATTGGATGCTTTCAAGGCGTTCCAGAGTGGAATTCGCGAGCGTTGCATCGAGCCGCCGCAGCCCGGCAGTGCTACAATCGTCGGCAATTATCGGATGCTCGCCGAGCCATTGGCGGGGAGTTTTGGGCGGGAGTTTCGGGCGGGAGTTTTCAGGAAGCAGAAAGGAATCGCTGTCAAATCCATCGGCCGCTATGCGAAACATCGACGGCCTGCTCGCC